>JAGQZL010000380.1 GCA_020434915.1 Allomuricauda sp.
GAGTCCATGGAAATGGTTCTTACAGTATTCTCGCCAATATGTGATTGTACTTCCAATACCAATTTGGAACCATCGGCTTTTGCAATTTCAAGGGAATCATAAATTCTTGGGATTTCTACCCCTGATTCAAACTCAACATCAATGACCGGGCCTATAATTTGGGCAACCTTACCTGTAACTTTAGACATTAGTGTGTTTATTTTTAATTGAATACGCTTAAAATATGCGCTATTTTTTCGGCTGCAAAGATATACTATTCCGTTTTTATTCAGAAACCGATTTCAGCTTTTTTTCAAATAAAAAAGGCGCTGATAATTTCAGCGCCTTTTCTTTCTCTTTTTTACTGCTTTTTAAGGATTTATCGTCCAAGACAGATAATAAATGGAACCTATGTTTCCTGTACCAATGGCAGTGAAATATTCATCACCCAAAATATTGGATCCACCGGCCTTGAAAACCGACTTAATGGAAGGCACTGCGTAATTGATCTGTGCATCCAAAACAGTGTAGGCAGGAATGTCACCATCCGCAAAGGAAGCTTCCCAGAAGTAGCTGTCGCTCCATCTATAGTTTACATTAAACCCAAAGTTTTTGAACAAGGCTGTATTTCCAAAATGGGCTTTTACCTTATGTTTCGGTGTATTGAAATTGGTTCTCAAATCTGGATACAATCCTCTATCAATATCCAACTCTGCAAAGGTATAGTTGACCCCTAGGTCAAAATTTCCAACTTTGGTATCCACTCCCAAGGTTCCGCCGTAAGAATTGATATCCACATCAGAGTTTGTATACGTTTGATATACCTTATAATCCCCATTCTGAAGAGCCAAAAGTGATAGTCCTCCATCACCTGCCTCCCCATAGAAAGGAACGGCAACAGCTGTATTGGCCAAGAAACTGGAGTATTTGTTATAGTAACCACTCAAATCAATGGTGAACTTTCCTACCTGTGCTCTATAACCTGCCTCAAACGCAGTAATTTCTTCAGGTTTTACCAAGGGTGTTTCCACAGCTTCCGGAGCTCCTGCCAAAACCGAATTGATGGAATAGGCATTTTCATAAGCAGCGCGGCCCACAATTTGGACTGTTGATTGCCCAGTAAGGGTTTGTCCGCTCTGGCTTACATCATACGTTCTTACATCCCTATCCAAGTTTGCTGGGGCGGAACCAACCAAAACGGCACGTCCTGCATCCAATCCAATGAACAAATCTTGTGTGGTCGGGTTTCTAAAACCTAAAAAAAAAGTTGCACCGATACGCGGATGTTATGGTTTCTATTCTCACCAGCTGTATAGGCCAATGATAATCTTGGAGATAGGAATCCATCAAAAAATTCATTCTTGTCATATCTCGCAGAACCAGTAAACTTCAAACGGTCATCCAACAACTTCTTCTGAAGTTGAAGATATGCTCCATATTCTTTGTAAGTAATCGGGCCATCAATATCTGTAAAGATGGTTCCGTTGGAATTCAATTCGTATTCCCTGAAAGAACCACCTAATTGTAAATCTGCCCAATTATCAATCAAATGGGCAAAATTGTAGTTCCCGTTGATGTGACGGAATTTGGTCTTATCGATGAATTTGGCCCCTGTGGTCAAATCCCCATCGTTGGTCACCTGGTTAAAGGCATTTTGAAAAGCTGCCGTTCCAGGAATTAACCTTCCTGTGTCTGCAGCCTGTCTGGCCGCAGCATGGGCATTGGTGGAAGCTTGTTCCGGTGTAAGTCCAGCTTGCTGGATACCTCCCAAATATGTTGGAATATAGGTAGAGGCATAATCCGTGAACCATTGCACATCTGACTTCCACAATCTGTTGAGGTTGATGGCAGCAAAACGGGTATCATAGGCATCACCTGAGTTTTCAGAGACCAAGTATCCTCTAATGAAGAAATTCTTGTTCTTAATCTCCAACTTATGTTGTTGCATGGTAAACCCACTTACCGCATAACGGTTGGCCCCTTGGTATATGGTTGTTCCACGACCTATTCTACTGTTCAGGATAATCTCAAAGTCATTGGCAAAGGGGCGGTAATGCAATGCAAAATCAGATTTTACACTTTCCGCGCCATAATCTGCCAGTACTGCCTCATCATAACCTGTCCTGGAAACTACCGCAGTTCCAACGGTTCCTGTAGGAAGTCCGGCAGCAGCATCAAAGTTCAAGGTGGTGGACACTTCATCACCATACACATTCAACCCGTCATACGCGGGATTGGACCTATCAGCAC
>JAGQZL010000381.1 GCA_020434915.1 Allomuricauda sp.
TACTGGGGTATCGTCTTCTTGTGCTGTTAGCGTTACCAGAGGGATGAATAAGGCCAGTGTAAGTAGTGCTCGTAAATGCTTCATGGTCAATAAATTCTCGTATAATTTAGATTAAGGGTAGGGCGAAATTACACCATTAATGCCAAAATCAAAAGAAAAAGCAATTTAGCGAAGGTGTTGTCACACACTTCCCACCCAATTAATAATACGTATAACGTCTAACCTTGGCTATATATTTCGCAAGTCGGATTACTTGATGGGAATATCCATATTCATTGTCATACCATATATATAGGACCACACTTTTGCCATCTGGTGATACAATGGTGGCCTTGCTATCATAAATAGATGGGGCAGAGGTTCCCACAATGTCGGAGGATACCAGTTCATTGCTCAAGGAGTATTTGATCTGTTCCACCAAATCTCCTTCCAAGGCGTATTTTTTCAAGATGGTATTGATAGCTTCCACGGATGTCTTGTTTTTCACCTCCAAATGTAGGATGGCCAAAGAGCCGTTGGGCACGGGAACGCGAATGGCATTGGATGTTAGCTTACCTTTTAGGGAGGGAAGTGCCTTGGCAACAGCGGAACCGGCTCCAGTCTCCGTGATGACCATATTGAGGGCGGCAGCACGACCCCTGCGGTATTTGTTGTGCATGTTGTCTACCAAGTTCTGGTCGTTGGTATAGGCATGTATGGTCTCCAGATGTCCTTTTTTGATGCCCAACGAATCCTCTATTACCTTGAGTATGGGTGTAATGGCATTGGTGGTGCAAGAAGCCGCAGAAAAGATTTTGGTCTTGTCCGGATCAAAATTTTTGTGGTTTACCCCGTGCACGATATTGGGAACTTCCTTGCCCGGAGCAGTGAGCAACACCTTGCTGACCCCTTTGGATTCCAAATGTCTGGATAATGCCTCCTTGTCTCGAAAAGCACCGGTATTGTCAATAACCAAGGCGCTGTAAATGCCGTACTTGGTGTAATCGATATCCTCAGGCTTGTCCGCATTTATGAATTTTACCGTGGTCCCGTTCACGATCAAGGCCTCATTTTTGGTATCTACATCCACGGTGCCGGCAAATTGTCCGTGAACGGAATCCGTTTTGAGCAGAGCAGCCCTTTTTTCGAGCACTTCCTCCGTCAAAGCTCCTCGCACTACCACGGCCCTGAGCCGCAATTGGCTTCCACGCCCTGTCTTTGCCATGAGTTCCCTTGCCACCAGCCGTCCGATGCGGCCAAATCCGTAAAGAACCACATCCTTGGGTTTTATGGCTTGTGTGGATTGGGCATCCTTTAACTTCTCAATGACAAAAGCCTTTACATTAAGGTCGTTGTTGTCATCTGAATGGAATTCGTACGTCAACTTGCCGATGTCCAATTTTGCAGGGGGAAGGTTCAAGTCGTTGATGGCCCGAAGGATTTCCACGGAATCAAAAATGGAAATGGGTTTTTGGACAAACTCCCCCGCATATTCGTGCAGGTTGATGATGTCACTGACGTTTTTATCGATGATTTGGTTTTTAAAGAGTACCACTTCGATGGCTTTGTCGTACCAAAGATCACTGATGATTTTAATGAATTCGGTGGTCGCTTTTCGTCTATCCGCCTGAAAGGCAAGCTCTTTTTCGTAAGATTTAATGTCGCTCATTGATTGGTGTTAGCTAGTGTGATAAAATTTTCGGCTAAATTAGATATTTCAAACGTTTTCGTAAAACGATTTTTACAATAAAAAAAGCACCCGATCTTGGGTGCTTTCAAAAGTATATGTACAACAATTATTGAAGGATCATATGCTCCTTCTCCCCATTCTCGTTGATCATGGTAAAGCTTGTTCTGCCATATCGGGTGATTTCCCCAAAACGTACTTTGGCATCCTCTATATCATTGATCTCGTTGCCATCCAATTCAATGATTACCTTGTTTTTAAGGTTATATCTTTCATAGCCGGAAGGCACGTCGGTAATTTTAACTCCCTTGGAAATACCAAATTTCTTTTTATCGGTTTTGGATAGGTTCTTGACCGTAAATCCTGTCATGGGTAATATGACGCTCAGTTGTTTTTTAAGGGTCACATTTTTGGTCATGCTGCTACCATCCCGATCAAACATCACCTCAACTACATCGCCGGGCCTTTTGGAGGATAGGTAACCGGAAAGTTCTGAAAATTTATGGATGGTAATATTGTCA
>JAGQZL010000382.1 GCA_020434915.1 Allomuricauda sp.
AACTCTGCAAATTATTGACCCAAAAGGGTGCGGATGTCAATGCTCCCCAAATGCAGCAGGTCACCGCTTTGCATTCCGCGGCACACCGGGGGAATCTTGAACTTGTGCAATTGTTGGTGCAAAATAGGGCCAATGTCAATTTGAAAATGGCGAATGGTGCTACGGCGCTTTCCATTGCCCAGCGGGATGGTCATAAGGAGGTGGCGGCATATTTGAGTTCCCTTTAAGTGCAGTGGCAGCCTGTTTTGTCATTCTGAGATCACGAAGTGATTGAAGAATCTCCTTTTCCAGATTTCTCACTGCTGTCTCGACTGCGCTCGACATGACAGTTTTTAGTTCGTGAAATTCATTTCAAACATGTCATTTCGAAATGAGGAACACGGCGACGATTGAGAAATCTCCTTTTTCAGATTTCCCACACTCCTTTTGGACCGTTCGAAATGACGGTGGTACCAAGTACAAAAGAACACTGTGATGTAATTTTTGCGAATGTAAGACCTCCGGCAACTGCCAGTTTACATTTTGTGGCAACCTGTTTTTGATGTATATTCAAAGAAATCACTCAACAGTTGATACCATTTATAAAACCAACCAATAAATGATAGGAATTTTAGTCGCCATCGGCATTTCGTGGGTACTCCTGTACCTCGTAGAAAAGAAAAGTTTACTGGCATTGGGATTGCTGCCCTTGGCCAAAAGACTGCAGCAATTCTTCATCGGGTTTTTAATCACGGGAATCCTTTGTGTGCTGGCCCAATATCTGGAGGCGTACCTAAAATCTTCCTCGTGGGTCTTGAACAGTGCCATTACCACCGGTACGGTTTTTAAATCGTTTTGGTGGGATGTTACCTCCGTGCTCACCGAAGAACTGATTTTTAGAGGGGCATTGCTCTATATCCTCATCCAAAAAATAGGTTCCAAAAAAGGCATTTGGATCTCTGCCGTGGCATTCGGGGTGTATCATTGGTTTTCGTACGGGGTGTTGGGTAACGTAATGGCCATGATCTTGGTCTTTATCGGAACTGGACTGATGGGGTACGCTTGGGCCTGGGCTTTTTCCAAAGCAAAATCCATCATGCTACCCTTTGGACTTCATTTGGGCTGGAATTTTGTGTACAACACCATCTTTTCAAAAGGCCCGTTGGGTGAATTGGTCTTGATTTCCAATGGTGGCCATGAATTGACCGACTGGGCTTCGTTGCTGAATTTTATCACGGGTTTGATCATCGTCCCTATTCTGGTGCTACTCTATGTAAATTACTTTGTGAAAAAAGAGACGGAAACAGAAACCACTTCCGAATAAAACGATGTCCAATACGGGAGTATGAGTCATCAAAACAAATCATATCTTTAGTGTTATCCCACATGGTTGCCAGTATTTAGCTGGCCTTAAATTATACTGAATCCGATGAAGCCAATAATTCGTTTAACAACACTCTTCCTTTTGCTGATCACTTCGTTACCCACATGCTTAGCACAACAATCGGGGGAACTCTATGATCTAATTGCTAAAATGGACAGCTTATATTTTTCGGCCCAAAATGCATGTGACCTACCAAAGTATGCCTCTTTTTTATCAGAAGATTTTGAATTCTTCCATGATAAAGGAGGGTTTACCGCCTCAAAGGATGATGAAATGAAAGGGATGGCCATTTTTTGCGGAAAGGAACAACGGGCCAGACAACCTTTGCGAAGGGAAATGATTAGGGGTTCGCTCCAAGTTTATCCCATGGATAATTACGGGGCATTGGAACTTTGTGACCATGTATTTTATTTACAGGTGAACGATGGCACCGAGAAAGTGGTTGGTTCCGGTAAAATGTCCGCTTTATGGAAACTGATAGACAACGAATGGAAGCTTACAAGGATCATAAGTTACAATCACCAGCCACTTGCCGAAGTTGAACTATCCACGGAGACTTTAGATCAATATGTAGGGGATTATGTTTTGCCCGACAGGGTTGTGAATATTGTCAGGGAAGGTAAATTGTTAAGGGCTACGGACGTTACAAATGGTAAGCCCGGGTGGAACACGCAGCTTTTCCCGGAAGCTGAGAATACATTCTACTTTAACTATGAAAATGTGGTGTATGAATTTGTGAAGAAAGGGTCATCCGTTACAACCCTTAACGTCTACGAAAATGGGAAACTCATTGAGGAGAAAAAAAAAAAAAAG
>JAGQZL010000383.1 GCA_020434915.1 Allomuricauda sp.
GTTCTTGGGTCAATGGCGTGTTTTCCAGCCTCTCGATCAATAACATCAATTGATCTTGTTCCCTTAATTGGACGGATTTTCTTTCCGGGCTTACAATGCCCACCCGTTGGCAAATATCTTCGAGTTGTTTCATTTCGGAAACTCCAAATACTTTGTCTTCCAATCCATGTTTAAAGATCTCAAAGGATTTTTTAAGCTCCCCAGCTTCCACAACGCCTAATTCTTCATAAGAGAAAGAGCTCAATCCAATTTCCAATTTTTCCAAATACCTAAGTAGTTCCTGTGTTCTCAATGTTTGAGGGTTAATGTTAATGATCAGTTTAAAAATCAAGATTTAACCAAGGGATTCCAATTTAATGTTCCGTAGGATTCGGATTTTGTTGTCAAATTGCTTTATTTGTAGGTATAAAACCAACCTATGAAACATCTTAGTCTTTTCCTGAGTACCATCCTACTGATTTCCTGTGGGGAAAAAGAACCTAAACCAACTGAAACCTTGGAAGAAAAAGCACACAGAATCCATGATGCCGTTATTACAATTGACACGCATGACGACATCAATGTGAACAACTTTACGGACAGCATCAACTATACCCAAAATCTGGATACACAAGTGAATTTGCCCAAAATGAAAGAGGGTGGATTGGACGTGGCCTGGTTCATTGTCTATACGGGTCAAGATACCCTAAGCACTGAAGGGTACGCCAAAGCTGCGGAAAATGCCAACGCCAAATTTGAGGCCATCCACAAACTTTGCGAAGAAATTGCCCCAGACCAGATAGAATTGGCGCTTACCTCGGATGATGTAAGGCGCATTGTGGCCTCTGGCAAAAAAGTGGCCATGATCGGGGTGGAAAATGCCTATCCCATTGGTGAGGATTTGTCCAAAGTAGAAGAATACCAAAAGCGGGGTGCCCGATACATTTCCTTGGCACACAATGGACATAGCCAATTCAGTGATTCCAATACCGGGGAACAGGACAGTGTTTGGCTCCATAATGGCTTGAGTGAATTGGGCAAACAGGCAGTGGCCGAAATGAACCGCGTAGGAATCATGATCGATGTGTCCCACCCTTCCAAAGAGGCCATGGTGCAAATGATAGAACTTTCCAAGGCACCGATCATCGCTTCGCATTCATCCGCAAGGGCTTTGTGCAACCACAGCCGTAACTTGGATGATGAGCAGTTGATGATGATGAAGGAAAACGGCGGTGTGGTGCAGACCGTGGCTTTTACCTCTTATTTGAATACCGAAAAGAGTGAAGCTAGATCGGCCTACATGAAGGGAATCTACGAAAAAGTGGCCGACTCTTTAGGTGTGGATTGGTATGAACGTTCCCAATTTGCCACCCTGACCAAGGAACAACGCGAAGCCTTTTTTGAAAACTATCCCAAAGTGGTCAAAATTGGGAAGGAATTGGCCGAAAACGACCCTAATATACCTCCGGCAGTGAATGTGTCCGATTTTGTGGACCACATTGACTATATGGTAAAACTCATAGGTATAGACCACGTAGGTATCAGCTCCGATTTTGATGGAGGTGGCGGTATTGAAGGCTGGTCAGATGCCTCTGAAACCTTCAACGTTACCTTGGAACTGGTAAAACGTGGATATTCCGAAGAGGACATTGCCAAACTTTGGGGTGGCAACCTCTTGCGTGTATTGGACGAGGTCCAGGCCGTGGCCAAAACATTGAACTAGGCGTTTTCCTCTTTTTCCTTCTTGGCCAATCGATCCTTTACGTATTCGATCTTGGTCTTGCCGTGAGCCTTTGGATTGCCTTTGTCATCTAGGTTCACCATGATAATATTGTCCACTGTGACAATGCTTTCGTGGGTCATCTTGTTCCGCACCTCACAATTGAGGGAGATTGAGGTGACCCCGAATTTTATCACATCGATTCCAATTTCAATGATATCGCCTTCCACGGCGGTGCTCATAAAATTGATCTCGGACATATATTTGGTAACTATCTTCTTATTTTCTAACTGGATGATGGTGTACAGTACAGCTTCTTCATCAATCCAGGAAAGGACTTTTCCGCCAAAAAGTGTTCCATTGGCGTTCAAATCTTCTGGTTTTACCCATTTTCTTGTATGAAATCGCATGTTGAAACGTTTTAAAATATAGGGCAAAGTTAGTTCAATCCCTCAAAGTTTGTTCA
>JAGQZL010000384.1 GCA_020434915.1 Allomuricauda sp.
ATGCTCCTTTGCCATGGGTGTCCATTTGTGTTGATTGTAGGTGCACTTTCTTCACAACCTTGCGACCCTTGAATATAAAGACCTGGGGATTCATAAAATCCTTGTAGACGTTTAGGTCTTCCAATTGATCCTTGGTGGTGTACAAAAAATGATAGGCGGCCCTCTTCAAGTTTTTAATGGTCGCAAGGTCAAGATTGATAGGTTCCAACAGGTTTTTCTCCATTTGAGAACGCTCGGTTTCCGATACTTCATCAAAATAATATACGGTTTTTGCAGTTTTTGGTTGTCTCTTGGGTAAAAAAGGAACGCTATTGTAAATACCTTTCAATTTCCCAATTGCAGGGTAGTAGAGGTCAAACTTTAAGGATAGGGACACCCAATGGATAATGGGTACAATTCTTTTATGTATCGGCGATTTTGGAAAAACAACATGTGACCGATATAAGTACGTGTGGTCTGCAAAACGCAGCTTGTATTCAAGGTTTTCACGCAACAGGTCGTATATTTTGAATTCATTTTGAAAGCACCAATCCAGCTGAACCAAGATGTCTATGTAGCCAAGATAAAATTTGGAATAATCCAAATCAAAGCCTCTTACATAGCCAAATACCAGGTTCTCCCACACATAGTTGAAGGAGATATGAATGGGATGGTTCCCATGCTGCACTACGATCAAGGCCCCTCTTTTTTCCTTGATCAACTTTTTGCCATTTTCCCTGAAGGCATCCCACTCCATGAGCGCCAAGTGTTCTAACTTCTTCTCATCGAATCTTTTAGATATCATGTCCTTCAATGCATCCATCAGTAAGTCGTAGGTGTCATCTTTAATATTCCCATAATAATACTGATAGGATATAGGAAACACATGCTCCAAGGTACGTTTATAGGCTTTTAGCCGTGATATCCGCTTGGAGCTGAGCTTGGCTCTCAAAAATCCATCCAAGTCTTTGTATTGGGTCAGATCTATATAGGAGCCTTCAAAAGTGGCTACTGATTTTTCAGAATCCTGTTTTTCCTTTCCACAAAAATTGACCTTCAAGTAATCCGGCACATCCGAACAAACGAAGGCATGGTCATTGGATGATTTTTTTATCTGCACAGGTGAGTTGAAAACGGTTATGTCTCCACGACGCAGAGTGATGGAATCTACGAGACCCCCAATGTTTCCTTTTTCCAATAGTTCCTCCAAAAACGACATTTTCTTCATCATCTACGGGTTTTGGATGTTGAGTTGGTCAAAAGAACGGCTTTGGAGGGAGAAATCAATTTGAGATACTCTTCACCTACTTCGGTGGTATAGAGTTCAATGGATTTTAATGGCTCTTTGTTCATGAAACAAAAATCGCAAACCGCCTTTTTAAAATCCTTGTTTTTAATGGCATCCAAATGAGTTTTGGTTTCAGTTGGCAGTATGGAAGATTCATTCTTGGATAGTTCTTGGCTTTTAACTGGACTTTCTTTTTCCCTAGTATATGTTTTTTGACGCAGCAATCCATGCAATCCCAAGAATCGATAAACATGGTATAAGGAATAAAAAACCCGTAACCCCAAGGTTAAGGTTAGGCCCCAAACCCTTTGTTTCAAATTCTTTTTGGAGTACGCCACTTGAATCAAAAAAGCATATGAGTTATCCGTAAACCGATTTTTATAAGAATATTCTCCTTTCATGAAATCCAAAACTTCAAAACCTTCTTGATGACTCCAAGCTATCATCTTTAAAAGCATGAAATTGCCCAGACCAAATTTGGCATACGCCATGTCAAATGTTTTGGTAAAACCAAACACAGCCTTTCCCAATAGGTAGTTAAGGCTTATGGCGATCGGCTTTGAGCCATCATATATTACAGAAATGCAGGCCTTCTTTTCGAGCACAAGTTGCAAAGTATTTTTCTCATAAATGGGCCACATTCCCATAGAATCGTCTTTGATGCCCAATTGTTTAAACCGATCCGATTGCATTCTTTGAAAGGCCCTGAAGATTGACTCATACACTTCCTTTTCCATGGCCCCATAATACACTTTGTGCGATATATCAAAACAAGCATGGAGCATGTTTTCGCACTTTTTGAAATAGGAACGTCTCTTATTGCTGAAGGTTTGGGTTAGGTAAGAATCAAAATCCGGATAGGACGTAAGGTCTATCAGCGAGCCGGGTAACGTCC
>JAGQZL010000385.1 GCA_020434915.1 Allomuricauda sp.
AGACCCACAGTTCTTCCCTCAAGGCAGATGCCTGGCACCACAGAAGCGATGCCATTACCTCCGTTATGGCCTTCATCGGGATTTCCATTGCCCTCATTTTTGGGGAAGGCTATGAAACAGCCGATGATTGGGCAGCCCTGTTTGCTTCGGCCTTTATTCTCTATAACAGTTATTTGATTTTTCGCCCGGCACTGGGGGAAATCATGGATGAACACCAATACGATGACCTTATTCAGGAAATAAGGCAAACATCCTTGGAGGTAGATGGGATATTGGGGACCGAAAAATGTTTTATCCGTAAATCAGGCATGAAATACCACGTTGATCTCCACGCCATTGTGGATGCTAAAATAAATAAAAAAAAAGGGCATTGGATTGCCCATAATCTAAAAGATTACTTACGAAAGCAAATCCCCAATCTGGGGCATGTGCTCATCCATATTGAGCCCCATGAATACACCTACGGATCCAAGTAACCGCCTTTCTTACTTACCATTACAATAAAACCCTTGTTCCCATGGGTTTGTGATGGAAATGGAGTATCTTTTTAATCTAAAATCCAACCGTCATGAAATATTTTCCCTTCCTTCTTTCTTGCTGTTTTCTTTTGTTCCTTTCCTGCGAAAAAGAGACAGGTTCCAAGTACAGTATTGGTATAAGCTTTTCCTCTGATATCAGCCCAGAAAAAAAGGACGGCAGACTGCTGTTGATGCTCTCCACGGACGACAGCAAGGAACCTCGTTTCCAAATAAATGATGGCCTGTCCACCCAACTCATTTTTGGTATGAACGTGGATGGAATGACCCCGGGAGAACCTATCAATTTTGATGAAATGGTCTTTGGCTACCCCTATCCAAGTTTGGCCGATGTGCCTCCCGGTGAATATAATGTACAAGCGCTTTTGCATGTGTACGAGACCTTTAACCTGTCCACAGGCCACACAGTCAAACTTCCCATGGACAATGGTGAAGGACAACAATGGAACCGCTCCCCCGGCAACTTATATAGCAAGCCCTACAAAATCACTGTTGGTGAAAATGGAATAGAAGATGTATCCGTGATCATGGATCAAGAAATTCCGCCCATTCCAGAGCCAGAAGATACCGAATGGATCAAGCACATTAAAATGAAATCGGAAAAATTATCGGCATTTTATGGCAAGGATATGTTTTTGGGCGCCCATATTTTGTTGCCGAAGGATTTTGACAAACATCCGGAGGCCAAATACCCTTTGATGGTATTCCATGGTCATTTCCCCAGTGATTTTGGTGGATTCAGGACCACCCCGCCTGACCCGAACTTGGAGCCGGAATTTTCGGCACGATTTGATTTGGATGGGTACAACATCATTCAACAACAAGAGGCTTACGACTTTTACAAGCGTTGGAACGAACCTGATTTCCCACGATTCTTGATTATTGAAATTCAACATCCCACCCCCTACTATGATGACTCGTACGCAGTGAATTCCGCCAGTCAGGGGCCATGGGGCGATGCCATTACCTACGAACTTATCCCGTATATCGAAAAGCAGTTCCAAGGCATGGGCGAAGGATGGTCACGATTCCTGTATGGTGGTTCCACCGGTGGTTGGGAAGCCTTGGCCGTTCAGGTAAAATATCCCGAAGAATACAACGGTTGTTTTGCCGCCTGCCCTGACCCCATCGACTTTAGGGCGTATTGCCTCACCAATATTTATGAGGACAAGAATGCCTATTACTATGATTCAGACCATAAAAAACTGGAAGTACCCTCCCACCGGAATTATCTTGGGGATATCCAATCCACGTTGCGACAAGGGAATCATCTAGAGCTGGTGTTGGGCGATAAATCCCGATCTGGGCAACAATGGGATATTTGGGAAGCCACCTATTCACCCCAAGGCGAAGATGGGTATCCGGCAAGGATTTGGGACAAAATGACCGGGGAAATCAACCATGAAGTGGCCGAATATTGGAAAGAAAACTATGACCTTCGCCATATTCTGGAGCGGGATTGGGACAAATTGGGAGAGAAATTAAAAGGCAAGATCCACCTCTATTGTGGTGATATGGACAATTATTACCTCAACAATGCGGTGTATTTGATGGAAGATTTTTTGGAAAGTACCACGGACCCATACTACTCTGGGGAAG
>JAGQZL010000386.1 GCA_020434915.1 Allomuricauda sp.
TGGAGCCGAGCAATTTTTGGACGAAGGCCTACTAAGGGATATTTTAACTTTCATCGGGAATCCGGTGATAGCCTTGCTCATCTCTGTGTTATTGGCTATCTATACCTTGGGTATTTCCAAAGGAAAGGACATGGCTACCTTAATGGACTCCCTTTCTGCATCCGTCTCCTCCATCACCATGATCTTATTGATCATTGCCGGTGCCGGGGCATTAAAAGAAGTCTTGATTGATAGCCATGTGAGCGACTATATTGCCGATAGCTTAAAAGGCTCCAGTATTTCCCCTCTGATATTGGCCTGGCTCATAGCTACGGCCATACGGGTCAGTGTGGGGTCTGCTACCGTGGCCGGGCTTACCGCAGCGGGGATTGTTCTGCCCTTGGCTTCCAGCACGGGTGTGAGTGCCGAATTAATGGTACTGGCCATTGGGTCCGGGAGCTTGATGCTTTCCCACGTAAACGATACCGGATTTTGGATGTTCAAGGAATATTTTAATCTTTCGGTGAAAGAAACCTTGTCTACTTGGACCGTCATGGAAACCCTAGTCGGCATCATGGGACTTATTGGTGTCTTGGTTTTAAACACAATAATCTAAATATATATGCAAAGTTTGCCTTCTAAACGACTGGAGGAATTAAACCTTCAACTTCCTCCTGCCCCACCTCCAGCCGGAGTTTACAAACCAGTATTGGTCGTGGATAATTTTTTATACGTTTCCGGTCAGGGGCCCATCAATTTGGATGGTTCCAAAATGGTTGGTCGTGCCGGGGACAACCTGGACAAAGACCAAGCTAAACTGGCTGCCAGACAGGTAGGGTTGACCATGCTTTCCACCATCACGACCCATTTTGGGAGTTTGGACAGGATCAAAAGAGTGGTCAAGGTATTGGGAATGGTCAATTGCACCCCCGATTTTGGAAACCAACCCTATGTCATCAATGGTTTTAGTGAATTGATGGCCGATGTATTTGGGGAAGAAAATGGCATCGGTGTCCGAAGTGCCGTAGGCATGATGCTTCCGGGCAATATTGCCGTAGAAATTGAGGCCATGTTCGAACTTCATCCCTAACACTCCTCCCCCATGTTTGTTTTTGATGCCCATTTAGATCTTGCCATGAATGCCATGGAATGGAACAGGGACCTTACCCTATCCGTTCCAGAAATCAGGGAGCGTGAACTTGGCATGACAGACAAACCGGATCGTAGCAACAACACCGTCTCCCTACCCGCAATGCGGGAAGGCCATATTGGATTATGTGTGGCCACCCAAATTGCACGATATGTAAAAAAAGGCAGCCCCTTGCCCGGTTGGCATTCCCAACATCAGGCCTGGGCACAGACCCAAGGGCAATTGGCATGGTACCAAACCATGGAAGCAGCAGGGGAAATGGTGCAAATTTCCAATCTTGATACTTTGGAAAAGCATCTAGCCCTATGGCAAACCGAACAACCCTACAAGCCGATTGGCTATATCCTAAGCTTGGAAGGAGCCGATTCCATTGTGGACATGGGGTATCTAGAACAATCTTATGAATCCGGACTTAGGGCCATAGGACCGGCACACTACGGACCAGGGATTTATGCCCATGGAACCGATTCAGTGGGTGGCATAGGCGCCAAAGGAAAGGAACTATTAAAGAAAATTGCCGAACTCAACATCATCTTGGACGCCACCCATCTTTGCGATGTGAGCTTTTGGGAAACCATGGACATATACAACGGCCCTGTTTGGGCAAGCCATAACAATTGCCGAAAATTTGTGAATCACAACAGACAATTTTCCGACGAGCAAATAAAGGAACTGATCAACAGAAAAGCTGTAATCGGTATTGCTTTGGATGCATGGATGATGGCCCCCCATTGGGTCAGGGGAAAGTCCACCCCAAAAGGAATGGGTGTTACCTTGGAAATTATGGTAGATAACATTGACCATATTTGTCAATTGGCCGGAAACACTCACCATGTGGGCATAGGCACCGATTTGGATGGAGCATTTGGTAAGGAACAAAGCCCCTATGACCTGGACACCATTGCCGATTTACAAAAAGTACCCCAATTACTATCCTCCAGAGGGTACACTCCGCTGGACATTGAAAATATCATGAACCAAAATTTCATCAAATTCCTAA
>JAGQZL010000387.1 GCA_020434915.1 Allomuricauda sp.
GAAGCGCAGTATATTTATAAAGGGTATTCAAAACAATGTTCGGAATGGCATCACGTTTCAAAATGTACACGATACGCATCCCCTTCCTATCCGATTCATCCCGAATGGAGGCAATACCTTCAATTTTCTTTTCATTGACCAAATCAGCGGTCTTTTTGATCATATCCGCCTTGTTGACCTGGTATGGAATCTCGGTGACGATGATACATTCCCTACCCTGGACTTCCTCGAACGAAGCTTTGGCACGCATGACCACCCTACCTCTACCGGTATGAAAAGCTTCCTTGACCCCATCGTAGCCATAAATGATTCCTCCGGTTGGGAAATCTGGCGCTTTGATGTGGGTGATCAATTCGTCTATTTCAATCTCGGGATTGTCTATGTAGGCAACGGTTCCTTCCACCACCTCGGAAAGATTGTGGGGCGGCATGTTGGTTGCCATACCTACCGCAATCCCGGATGCACCATTGACCAACAAGTTGGGAATCCTGGTGGGAAGCACCGTAGGTTCCTGCAAGGTATCATCAAAATTGAATTGATGGTCAACCGTTTCCTTATCTATATCTGCCAACATCTCGTCGGCAATTTTTCGCATTCTTGCCTCGGTGTAACGCATGGCCGCTGGGCTATCGCCATCAACGGAACCAAAGTTACCCTGTCCGTCGACAAGCATGTACCGTAGGCTCCATTCCTGGGCCATACGTACCATGGTATCATAAACCGATGTATCACCATGGGGGTGATACTTACCCAATACCTCCCCGACAATACGGGCAGATTTCTTATGTGCACTTGTGGACCTAACTCCCAGTTCATGCATTCCGAAGAGTACCCTTCGGTGAACGGGTTTCAATCCATCACGAACATCTGGCAGGGCACGTGACACAATGACCGACATCGAATAATCGATGTAGGCAGATTTCATCTCATCCTCAATATTTATGGGAATTAACTTTTCTCCTTCCGCCATGCTAAAATCTTATTGTTTTTTGTGGTTAAAATATCATGGCAATATACAGAAAATAGCAGCTTTTATAACCCTTTGCGCTTACTTTATTAAAAAAATTATCAACATTGCAGACAAGGTACTTTTTGGATGATAAACCTATGTTAAACACGTAAAAAATCATCCTTTATTCCGACATTTACGACTACTTTATCGAATAAGGGTACGGTATTTGACCACTGTAACGATACTTTTATTAATTTTAATTGCTGAAAAAGAAACGTATGGACGACAATTTTTCCCCCAGAGTAAAAGACGTTATAGCATACAGCAAGGAGGAAGCCCTTCGATTGGGCCATGATTTTATTGGTACGGAACACCTGATGCTTGGTCTTTTAAGAGATGGAAATGGCAAAGCCATTAGCATATTGGACGCACTTGATGTGGACTTGGAACACCTTCGTAGAAAGGTGGAAATCCTTAGTCCCGCAAACCCAAACACGGGTACCATGCAGAAGGACAAGAAGAACCTGCATTTGACCCGTCAGGCAGAACGCGCCCTAAAAACAACATTTTTGGAAGCAAAGCTTTTTCAAAGTTCTTCCATAAATACCGCACACCTCTTGTTGTGCATCCTTCGAAATGAAAACGACCCCACTACCAAACTTTTGCACAAGTTGAAAGTGGATTATGATAATGTGAAGGAGCAATTCAAATCGATGATCACCAGTGACGACGACTATATAGATTCCCCTCAGGCAGAATCCTTCCCAGGCGATGCCGATGATATGGGAGAAAGCAAAGAGGGTACCTTTGGTTCCAGCTCTGCCCAAAAAGGAAACAAAAAATCCAAGACACCTGTTCTGGACAACTTTGGTCGTGACCTTACGCGATTGGCCGAGGAAAACAAATTGGACCCTGTTGTGGGTCGTGAAAAAGAGATTGAACGGGTTTCCCAGATATTGAGCAGAAGGAAAAAGAACAATCCGTTGCTAATCGGTGAACCTGGCGTAGGTAAAAGTGCCATCGCCGAAGGATTGGCCCTGCGCATCATCAACAAAAAAGTTTCGCGTATCCTCTACAACAAACGAGTAGTGACATTGGATTTGGCCTCTTTGGTGGCCGGAACCAAATATCGTGGACAGTTTGAGGAGCGCATGAAGGCCGTGATG
>JAGQZL010000388.1 GCA_020434915.1 Allomuricauda sp.
GTTATAGTTTATACGGGCAAACAGTCCAAAAAGAACAATCCTGCCATTGATATCCTAAAAAAGATTTGGGCCAAAAAACGCCAGAATGGGGTGCGGATGTTCAAACAGTACCAATACGACAAGTACGAGAAAATAGAGTTCGACCTGAACACCATAGACAGTGCGTTGATCAAGAGTAAGCTGTTCAAAGGACTTGAATTTATGTTCGAGGATTTGGATACTTCCAGGATTACCGGGAAAACGTACTTGCCCATCTTCTTGAACGAATCTTTTTCCAAAGTATACGGAGATAATATCATCGACAGGGAAAAAGAAGATGTGTTAGGCAACAAGAATTCTGGATTCAGTGGAAATCAGGCCATTACGGCCTTTGTGGAAGATTTGTATTCCGATTATAATATATATGACAACTATCTCAAGTTTTTTGACAAGAGCTTTACCAGTCCCTTGTCCAAAACTGGGGTGGATGTGTATAATTATGTATTGTCCGATAGTACCTTCATTGACAATAAATGGTGTTACAACATCATCTATTACCCCAGACGGAAGAACGAACTGACCTTTAAAGGGGATTTTTGGGTGAATGATACCACCTTTGCCATCAAGAAGATCAACATGCAGGTCACCAAAAGTGCCAACATCAACTGGGTGAAGGAGATTTACATTGAACAGGATTTTGATGTGGTCAGTGATTCGGTCTTTTTGTTGAAGCGAGATTACATGCTAAGTGATTTCAGTTTTTCAAAAAAGGAGAAATCGAGGGGGGTATATGGCAAGCGTACCACGGTTTTTGATAATTACCAATTTGATACAGCCCGCCCTGAGGATTTTTACAAGGCTGTGTCTGACCCATACGACCCAAGGGTGTTCAACCAGGACAGTATTTTTTGGAAAAATGCCCGTTTGGAAAATCTCAATGATGATGAGTCGGGAATCTTTAAGTTGCTGGATACCCTAAAGACGGTACCCAAGTTTAGAACCTACTACGACATCGTCAGTATTTTGGGCTCTGGGTATGTTGAGATAGACAAATGGAACATTGATATAGGTGACATTTACAGCACCTTTGGGTATAACGATGCAGAAGGAATCAGACTGCGTGGTGGGGCAAGGACCTATTTTGGTCAGAACGATATGTGGCGTTTGGAAGGGTATATGGCCTATGGGTTTGATGATCATAAGTTTAAACATGGTTTTTCGGGCAAGTTTTTGTTGGATCGAAAGAGTAGGCTCATCCTATCTGGAGGTAATCGAAGGGACATTGAACAATTGGGACTTAGCCTTACCAGCACCAATGATGTGCTGGGAAGGAGCATCGCCTCTTCATCTTTGGTGACCGTTGGTTCCAACAATCGTTTAACGAATATCAACCTATCCACCTTCAACGTGGAGATGGAACCGGTGAAGAACCTACGGGTCAGCGTGGGCAGTTCCTTCAGAACCTTGAGTTCGGCCTTGCCGGATGCCTTTAGTTTGGATTATGTAGACCCGACAGCACCTTCGGGCATTGCATCGGAAATAAAGCAGTTTGACATTAATACTACCCTTGTCTATACCCCAGGAAAACGGACCATTGGTTATGGGGTGGAACGGGCGAATATCAATGATAATTACAGTACGCTGGTTCTCAATTATACCAAAGGTATAGAAGGCTTTTTGGAAAGTGATTTTGAATATGAGAAGATTCAGTTCTCTTACCGTCAGCCATGGCAGATAGGTGGTTTTGGCAGGCTGACCAGTAGCGTGGAACTGGGAAAAACGTTCGGTGCAGTGCCATTGGGTCTTTTGAGTGTAGTGCCGGGTAACCAGACTTTGTTCTCCCTATACAATGTCTTCCCGAATCTCGATTTTTATGAGTTTGTGACCGACACTTATGCCACGGTGCATTTGGAGCATAATTTTAATGGGCGTCTGTTTTCAAGAATCCCAATGCTCCGAAAATTGAACCTACGTGAAATTGTGGGCCTACGTGGTGCTTGGGGGCAGTTATCAGACGAAAACATTGCCTTGAGTGCCCCGACCAATATCCCGTTGGTGGCACCTAGTGATCAAATCTATTGGGAATACTCGTTCGGGGTGGGCAATATTTTCAAAATCTTGCGGATCGACT
>JAGQZL010000389.1 GCA_020434915.1 Allomuricauda sp.
CATGAGTATGCCAATGCAGAGGCCGAAGTGAGACGATCCTTCACTACCAGCTACCCTCCTTTGTACCAATTGGCTTATATGATGGGGGGATTGCAATTCTATGCACTTCGCAACGAATTGTTGGAAAAGGGATGGACCGAAAAACAATTTCATGACCGGGTGATGCATGAAGGCAGAATGCCCGTTGAGTTGTTGCGGGCTTTGTTGCAAGACCTTCCACTGGATAAGGATTACAAAACAAAATGGAAGTTTTCCACGGAATTTAAGTAGCAGGGGGGATTGACCAATGTCATTTTTTAGATGACGGATCCCTTCTATCTTTGGGAAAAGAGAAACGCCATGAGAACTGTACTCATTCCCACCGACTTTTCTAAAAATGCCTTGCATGCACTTCAATATGCGCAAGAATTGTATAAGTGCGAGCGGGCCTGCTTTTTCGTATTGCATGCCTATGCAGATGAGGTGTATGGTGCCTACAAAACAGCTTCGCAAGAAGAGATTGAGAAATTGAAGGAGGAGAAGAAAGAACTGGCGGAAAAGAAATTGGACCAACTATTGTCCAATGTGGAGGGAGTGCCTCCCAATCCCTTGCATACTTTTGAAACCATTGCCAGTTTTGACAGTCTTGTGGACGGGATCAATGACATGGTGGATGATATGAACATTGATATGGTCATCATGGGCACCAAAGGGGAGACCAGCGATCATAAGACAACATTTGGTAGCTATACCGTGGAAGTGTTCAAGTATGTGAAATGTCCGGTTTTGGCAATTCCTGCAGATTTTGAGTACAGACAACCCAAAACCATTTTGTTTCCTACAGACTATATGCTTCCCTATAGACGAAGGGAGTTGAAACTTTTGGATGATATGGGGGGGAAGTTCAAATCCAGCATCCATTGCCTCTACATTACTGATTTTGAAGAATTAAGCCCTAGGCAAGAGGACAACAAGTTGTTTTTGGAAGGAACTTTGGCCCGCTCCTATGTAAACTTTGAGACCACTTCGGTAAAGAATAGGGCAGAGGCCGTTATGGAACAGATCAAAGCAAAAAAAGCAGATATGCTGGTCATGGTGAACTCCAGACATTCCTTTTTTGAGGACATGCTCTATCGATCTACAGTTGATTTACTCAGCCTGAAGGTGAAAATCCCATTTTTGGTGATGCAAAACCTTAATAGATGAACCAGTGAAAAAGCAACGTATTGTACTGCCCACGGATTTTTCCAAGAATGCTTGGAACGCCACTGTGTATGCTTTGGTACTCTTTAGGGATGTTCCGTGCGACTTCTTTATTGTGAATGCCTTTCAGGTGGGGGCTTCCGGATTGTCCACCAAAATGGGTATGGCCAATGATACCCGTTTGTTCACATTGATGAAAGAGGAATCGGAGCGGGAGTTGGATAGGATGCTGGACAAAATCAAGAAATTGGATGATAATCCCGAGCATACGTTTACAACACTTTCCATTGCCGATACTTTGGTAAATGCCATTGGTAGGACCGTATATAACAAAGGAGTGGATTACATTGTAATGGGGACCAAGGGAGCATCCGGATTAAAGGAAGTTTTCATGGGAAGCAACACCTACAAGGTCATTAATGAGATTGATTTCTGCCCCATTATTGCCGTTCCTGATGAATATGATATGAAGGACAGCGTGGAAACAATCCTATTGGCAACGGGATTTGAGCACCGTTTTGAATCCTATGAGATCAAACCATTGATGAGGATCGCAAACCATTTTGGCTCAAAGCTAAAAATAATTCACGTGGAGAATTCCGCAGGGTTGGATTCCAAACAGGAAGCATCCAAAAAGCTGTTGGAAAAACAATTGAAATCCATTCCGCATGAATTTCTGGAGGAGGAACGGGATGCATCCATCAGCCATACCATACAAACCATCATAGAGAAGGATCCCTCCATAGCTATGTTGGTAATGATCAACCATGATCGTACTTTTTTTGAGCGTTTGACCAGGGAATCCGTAATCAAGAAAATTTCTTTCAATACCAAAGTACCATTTTTGGTCATTCATCTGTTTGAATAGCCTTAAATAAAAAGCGATGGCCCCATCATTTGATGGGGCCATATAGGTACTAAACGGA
>JAGQZL010000038.1 GCA_020434915.1 Allomuricauda sp.
CAAGATTCTGGTGCACAAAAAAATGGATGTTTTCCAGTCCCATGACCTTCCAGCTGGCCAGACGGTCTATCCAATCCTGCAAACGGGCATAATCGGATTCGTGGTTGGCCCCCACATATCTTATGAAGGCCTCATTGTTGGTGAGTCGCATATGCATCAAGTCTCTTCTGCCAGCCGTGTCCACCAAAACATTGGCAATTTGGTTTTCTTCCAAAAGGTGATACAGTTCCTGGGCCACGGTTTCATCCTGAAACCAGTCCGGATGTCTAAATTCCATGGCCAAAGGAAACTCATTGGGCCAATATTCCACAAACTGCACTACCCTATCCCAGTTTTTAGGGTCGAAGTTTTGGTGCATCTGTAGGAAAATAGTGCCCAGTTTATCCTTGAGCAATGATGTTACTTCCAAATAACGGTCAACTACGGGATAAACTTTATCATTAAGCCGGCGAAGGTGGCTCACCTCATTGGTCATCTTTGGAAAAAACATGAATCCTTCGGGAGTCTTGTCATACCATTTTTCATAGGTTTCGGCAGGAAAAATACGGTAGAAGGTGGCGTTTAACTCAATACAGTTGAATTGGGTTGCGTAATACTGAAGCTCATCCTTGGTGCCCCTTGGGTAGAAATTTTTTAAATCCTGTCGGTTCCATTTGGCACAACCCACAAAGACATTCGTATTGCCAGTGCCTCCATATTTGGCAAGTATCGCGGGGGTATCCGGATGGTCATCGGGAATGGTAAAATCAACGAGTTCTGGGTGGTCTACTTTGCCGAATTTCATGGAGCTTGTTGTTTAAGATCCTAAAGGTAATGATTAATAAAAGGGTGTTCATAACATCGTTGACAACTATTGTCAATTCCAAAATGGGCAGGTTGATGATTATGTAATTTTAGTAAAACTAACAGCTATGGATTCACGATCCAAGAGTCTTTTGGACATTCGTCCAGACATTTCCCAAGCACATTTTAACAGCGATATGAGTTTTGACGAACGTTTTCAGAACCAAACGCTACGTCCCGTAATCAAGCTTCAAAACCTATTATTGGTGGAAGCGTTCAAGAATTATGTGAACAAACACAAAGGGGTTTTCCATGACCTTTCCTTGGAGAAAAAACTGCAATATATTGAACGTGCCATCCAAAAGGATATCAAATTCCGGAACTCTTTGAAGGGAATGGTCATCGGTCAGTTTACAGTGGAAGAATACCAAGAGTATATCTCCAATTCCTCTGCCTTGAACAAACGGATGATGAACATGGTAATAGAACGTCTTAAGGACCAGGTACAACTTTTGGACCACGAGGCCCTTTTACAGGATTGATTCCCCGTTCAAATTGGTGGTAAGAATATCGCTCATTAAATCAAAATAAGGTCTAATGGCTCGGTAAGATTTGTCCACTTCTTCCAAAAAAGTATCGGTCAACACTTCCTTGTCCGTAAAATTACGTACGAATATAAATTGCTTGTGCTTGATCAAATCTATATCCGGATGCTCCTTGTCAAATCCTTTGGGAGCAGTTTTTACGGCATCTCCCTTTATGTCGCCCCAGATGGATTTCAATGATTTTTGATTGATGACTTCCCTAAATTCCGAAGCGTCCATTTCCAATTCCTTCCGAATCCGGAACAGGTCCTCCTTGTTTGGTTCCCAAAATCCGGTAGCCAAGAATGACCCGCCAGGTTTTAAATGCAGGTAGTATCCGCCCCGTAAGTTATTGCCCAATCGGGAAAAGGAACCGGCCAAATGGGTTTTGTAAGGTGTTTTATCCGTAGAGAAACGCACATCACGATAAATGCGGAACATTTTCATTTTTTCAATCTCGTCATGATGGTTTAATTTTTCCTTGACGGCCTCAAAAAAAGATTTTACCGATTTCTCATGGGACTTGAATGTAGCCTTATTCGCTTCAAACCAATCCCGGTTGTTGTTTTTCTCAAGTTCTTTTAAAAAGTCGAATGAAGCCTTGGTAATTGTGGTATTGCCCGCCATATATCGATAATATGTTATTTTTAAACTAAAGTTAGTCTTTTATCCACCGGTAAGGTAAGGAATTGTCTAATTTTAAGACAATAATGAGCATATGGACAAGGAAAAGATAATTGCAGAACTGAACAGGCACAAAAAGTTGCCTTACCTGGATTACAGGTTAAAACAGGAGACCGAAGATTTTACCGATTCGCTTTTTTACACCCTTTTTGATGCCAACACGCCCGTTGCCGTCAATTTGGAACTGCTTGAAAAGAAGTTTATTAGATTGGTGGAGATTTCATGTTGGGACTTGGATACACCTGGTAATGAAATATGGGATATTTATGTTTCCCGATTACCGGAAATTCTTGAAAAGCTGAACATGGATGCCGAGGCCTTTGTGAATTGTGACCCCGCCTCCATATCTATTCAAGAAATCTATATGGCCTACCCTGGTTTTTATGCCATTGCCATCTACCGTTTGGCCCATGAACTCCATGTGCAGGGCGTTCGGTTGATCGCAAGGTTGATGACCGAGTATGCCCACAGACAGACTGGTGTGGACATTAACCCTGGTGCCAAGATTGGGAAATCCTTTTTCATCGATCACGCAACTGGTGTGGTCATTGGGGAAACAGCCATCATACATGACAACGTAAAAATTTACCAAGGGGTAACACTGGGCGCTCTTTATGTGGCCAAGAATTTGGAAAAAACCAAAAGGCACCCTACCATCATGAGCAATGTCACCATTTATGCCAATGCCACCATTTTGGGTGGTAAAACTGTGGTTGGTGAAAATTCCATCATCGGTGGTAACGCATGGGTCACCTCTTCAGTACCACCAAATTCCACCGTTTTTCATACCCCAGAAATCAAAATCAAGACAGCGCCCAATGTCCAATAGTATACTCGATTTTATTGGAAACACCCCTTTGGTGGAATCCAAGGTTCTAAATACCAACCCAAACGTTAAAGTACTTTTTAAATTGGAAGGGAACAATCCCGGAGGAAGTGTCAAAGACCGTCCTGCCTACAACATGATCAAAAGCGGGCTGGAACGGGGCGATTTTTCAAAAGATTCCAAACTCATTGAGGCCACCAGTGGCAATACTGGTATTGGATTGGCCATGATAGCTGGAATTTTCGGGTTGGATATTGAATTGGTCATGCCGGAAAACTCGACCAAGGAACGGGTGCAGACCATGAGGGCCTATGGTGCAAAAGTTACGTTGACCCCTGCCGATGTAGGAATTGAAGGAGCCAGGGACTATGCGGAAGCCAAGGTGAAGAATGAAGGGTATGTGATGATGAACCAATTCTCCAATGATGACAATTGGATGGCTCATTATAAAACCACGGGACCGGAAATTTGGCGTGATACACATGGAGAGATTACCCATTTTGTGTCCAGCATGGGTACCACGGGTACCATTATGGGAACATCTACTTTTTTAAAGGAACAGAATCCCAACGTACAGATTGTGGGTGTACAGCCCACTGATAACTCCAAAATTCCGGGCATACGTAAATGGCCCCAAGAATACCTTCCCAAAATTTTTGATCCCAAGCGTGTGGACACTGTTATGGAAGTAAGCCAGAAAGAGGCCGAGGATATGGCCCGAAAACTGGCCAAGGAAGAAGGCATTTTCGCGGGGGTAAGTAGTGGCGGTGCGGCCACCATTGCCCTGAAGCTAGCCCAATCCTTGGAAAGTGGGATTATTGTCTCCATTGTCTGTGATCGGGGTGATCGTTACCTATCCTCAGATTTATTTGACTAATTACCCAATTCCGCTTTGATTCCCTCCCAATAATCTTGAAAATCGCTTAGGTTGTTGTGCCCACCTTGTGGTATGGTGTACATTTTTTTGTTGGAATGGGGAATGGAGCCATAAAGTTTTTTTCCTGCTTCATATGACACTACCCTGTCTTCGGTTCCGTGAAAAACACGAACAGGTGCATTCACCTTTTGCATATATTCAAAGGAAGGCATCCTATACTTCAACAAATAGGAAACGGGTAAAAACGGAAATCGCTCACGGGCCGTCTCCTGTAGGCTATAGAAGGGGGTTTCCAGTATCAGTTTCTTGGGATTGTTGTTGGACGCCAAATGGGTGGCAATGCTGGCCCCCAGTGAACGACCATAGATGACAATGTCCTTTTCCGGGTATTTTTCCTTAGCATGGTCATAAAAGAGTTGCGCATCCTTGAAAAGTGCCTTTTCACTCAATTTGCCCGTACTTTTTCCATAAGTTCTATAGTCCATTACCAATACATCATAACCTAAACTGGAAAAAGGTAAAACAATTTTTCCCCACCGGGAAAGATCACCCGCATTGCCATGAAAATACAAAATCAACCCTTTAGGGTTTTGGGTGTGGAACTGTATGGCATTCAAACGTGCGCCATCATCGGTATCCAGGAACAGTTCTTCAAATGGCACATCGAACGAATAGACATACTCCTCCGGTAGTTTTGTGGATAAAAAAATAAGTTTCTCCTGTAAAAAATAGAGCATTGCAATAATCAGGGATAAGAAAACCAGCCCGTAGAGGACTATTCGTTTAAGTTTTTGCTTTGGCACGTTTGGAGGTATGCTTTACATTGATACTGGAGCCCTCCAAATTTACCTTGGTTGGCCGGCTTGTAATGATTTCTTCCAACATTCTGTGGTAGGACTCAAAATTGTTCAGGTCTTTATGTCCCCCACCTATCACCGTATACAACTTGGTGAGTTCGGGTTTTATTTTGGAAAGCTTTACACTGGTTTTGTAGGGAATCAATCGGTCATCCGTTCCATGGATAATGTGTATGGGGCAATTCACATACTTTAGCCATTTGTAGGTGGGCATCGGAAATTTGATCAATAAGGATAAAGGCATAAAGGGAATGAATTTTTTGGCAACCTTGCTCAAGCTATAGTATGGCGCATCCAAAATAAGCATTCTAGGGTTGTTCATGGAAGCCAATTTGGCAGCAAAACCTGACCCCATGGATCGCCCATAAAGGATGATATATTTTTCCGTTACCTTCTCCTTGATCTTATCATAGATCAACTGCATGTCCCTTTTCACGGCTTTTTGGGTCCGTCTCCCTGTGCTTTTGCCAAAACCGCGGTAGTCTACCATGATCACGTCATACCCATGTCGGGTAAAATCCACAGCAAACTTGCCCCAGCCCTTAATACTTTTGGAATTTCCCTTTAGGTAAAAGACAACTCCCTTGGGGTCCTGTGACCTGAACCGAAGCCCATTGATGATGGCACCATCACGGGTTTCCACATTGTATTCCTCAATGATTTGGTTGTCGTAATAAAACTGGAAATCCTTGGGTAGTTTCTCCGGTTTGAACAAAAAATAATCCTGAAGAAAATATAGCAAAACGCTGATTAGAATGTAGATTCCAACAACAACCAACAAGATATAGAGCCAGTTTTGCATAGTATCGCAGTATTACATCCAAAATACAAAAAATAGGAATACTAGAAACTATGACCTTATGTATCAAATAATTGGCTTAATATCGTAACAGTTTGCAACTAGTGTTGTCCTATATATCATAACAATCAATCAAAAAACATCATGACATCAACTAACATAGAACCCACCAAGAATAGAATCGAGATTGTGGATGCCCTTAGAGGTTTCTCCCTGGCAGGAATCGTCATTGTGCACATGGTAGAGAATTACATTGGAGCGCCTTACCCCGAGGTGTTCAATGAAGCGGTACACCAAGGTATGGGAGATTATATCGTGGATGGGTTCATCGGTTTTTTTCTTAGGGGAAAGTTTTTTGCACTCTTTTCCTTTCTTTTTGGATTGAGCTTTTTTATACAAATGGACAATGCCGCTGAGAAAGGCACCTATTTTGGTGGCCGGTTTCTATGGAGATTGGTCTTGCTATTTTTGATTGGCTATGTACACAGCCTTTTTTACGCGGGGGACATTCTGACCATCTATGCCATGCTAGGCATATTGTTGATTCCTTTTTACAAAATCAGGACCAGTTGGGTGCTTGGGTTGGCGGCACTGTTGTTTTTGGGATTGGGGAGATATGTTGTCTTTTTTTTCACCCACGGAGAAAACATGTTCGGGAATCTGAATCTTACAGGCGATGACCCCCAGATTTTGGAATACTACAATATTCTGAAAGATGGCTCCCTCATGGATGTTTTTCAGTCCAATGCCTACTATAGCCATATGAACAAAATGGACTTTCAATTTGGGATCTTTGGTCGTGGGTACCTCACCTTTGGTTTCTTTCTCTTGGGGCTTTATGTGGGTAGGACAAGATTTTTCCAAAAATACAAGGAGAACAAACTTTTGGTAAAGCGCACCTGGATAGGGTCATTGGTAGCCTTCGTTCTCTCTGGGGTTTTGATGGCCATCATCTTTGGCAGTATGGGTGAGAATGTCACTTTTGACAATTGGATGGCCATGTTCGGATTAACTGCCTTTGATATTAACAATGTAGCCATGACCTTTATTTTGATAAGCGTCTTTGTAATTCTGTACAAAAGGATGAAACCTCAAAAATGGCTCGCCAAATTTGCTCCTTACGGGAAAATGGCCTTGACCAATTACTTTTTCCAGAGCATTGTGGGGACATTTTTCCTGTTTGGCTGGGGACTTGGCTATATAGGGGAATTGAGGAACATTTACACATTTGTACTCGCTATTTTAGTCATAGCCGGACAAATGATGGTAAGCAGGTGGTGGTTGAAAAAATTCCAATATGGGCCATTGGAATGGCTTTGGAGAAGTGCGACATTCTTACGCTTTTTTCCATTGAAAAGACAGAATTAAGGGTACTGTACATCTCAATTTTCAGGTCATCCAACTTTCATATCGATTGGTCGATTAATTTGAAGTTGAGGCAAAAAAAGTTCGTCCTTTATAATACATATGGTTTGAACAACCTTTTTCCAATATGAGAACACTAACCAAATTCCTGACTTGGAAAACTACCATAATATGCACGTTAAGTGTCATATTCCCATTGGTGGTTTTAAATTTTTACGGATACTACACCAACTCGTTTGATGTGTCAAAAGTGGGGAACTATATTTTCCCCATCCTTTGCGTTGTGCATATCTTGTACCTTTATGTGATTTGGTTCAAAATACGTGAGAACGAATTACCTGATCCTAAAATGCGGAACATAGAGTATGCGCTTTATGCCATTTTATTGGTGTATGTCTTCAAAATCTTTCAGACAATCCAAGTTTTGGTCTCAGCCGCTGGTTTTGAGGGACATGTAATACCCTCCACTTTTATGCCAATGGCGGTTATCACACTGATTATGTCCATTATTTTACCCTTTTTGACGCTCTACACCTTTTGGCTGCGTAGAAAAATCATTGGGGTTTACAATTTTGAGAATTACAACAACAATCTCAACATTTGGCAATAATCAGGCTTTATAGATCTCTTATATAGCTGCCGTACAAATCTTTGAACTGCAACCCTTTTACAAAACGGTGCTTGCTCAATTTTTTATGGGCAACCAATCCCCAAAGCACTAATTCCTTCAAGAAATAGGAGTCTTCCTTGGAAAGTTCAGGTTGGTACTTTTTGATCAAATTATTGAGTGGGCCTACAGAGTCCAATTTGGTCTTGTAGTCCGCATCTGAGTCATCATCCAGTAAATCAAAACCTTCCCCTTCAAAAAACCAAGTGACCAATTCGTCGTACTCGGTTTCTTCTTCCCTACGTTGTAATTTTTCAATCTTGGGGAAATAATTGGGAAATAATGATTTTACGGCATCCTCAATCAATGTTTCAGCCACAAAGCCTGCGCCCTCCTGCTCTCCTTCATATACCAGTTCAATTTTTCCGGTAATTGATGGGATAACGCCCATAAAATCGCTCAGACGAATGGCTGTTTTCTTGTCGCCGGACAGTACCGCCCTTCGCTCAGCGGTACTAAGAAGATTTTCGAAAGCCGTGATGCTCATGCGGGCACTTACACCGCTTTTGGCATCCACATATTCACTGTCCCTGGCCTCAAAACTGATTTGTTCCAAAAGATCCATGGCAATTTCGGGAACATAGACCAATTCCGATTGTCGGTGGTCCAATTTGGCTTCCTGCTTGGTAATCTTTTTGGCAATTTCTATGGACTCTGGATAGTGGGTCAATATCTGGGACCCAATTCGATCCTTCAACGGAGTGACAATACTACCCCGATTGGTATAATCTTCAGGATTGGCCGTGAACACAAATTGAATATCCAATGGTAACCGTAGTTTAAATCCTCGGATTTGGATATCCCCTTCCTGCAAAATATTGAACAAAGCCACTTGGATTCTGGCTTGCAAGTCAGGTAATTCATTGATTACGAAAATGCAACGGTTTGCCCTTGGTATCATCCCAAAATGGATGACACGGTCATCAGCATAGGATAATTTTAGATTGGCCGCTTTAATGGGATCTACATCCCCGATTAAATCTGCTACGGTAACATCCGGTGTGGCCAATTTTTCATAGAATCGCTCTTTTCTAGGTATCCAATCAATAGGGGTTTCATCTCCTTTTTCCTTGATCAATTCCTGGGCATATCTGGAAATAGGATGTAATGGGTCATCATGGATTTCCGAACCTTCCACAATGGGCATCCATCCGTCCAACAACTGAACCATCAAGCGGGCCAAGCGGGTCTTGGCCTGACCACGAAGCCCTAAAAGGTTGATGTTATGACGAGATAAAATTGCGCGTTCCAATTCTGGAATCACAGAGTTTTCATAGCCCCAGACTCCTTCGAAGACTTCTTCTCCCTTGGAGATTTTCCCCAAAAGGTTCTCTCGAAGCTCGTCTTTGATGCTCCTACTTTTATAATTGGCGGCCTTAAGTTGCCCCAAGGTTTTTATTTTGGTATGATCCAATTTCATAAGGTTTTTTATCCTTTAATTCTTCGTTTTCTATTCTGTTCGTAATCTTCAAAAATCATTTCTCCCAATCCTTTCAAACCTGTGTAAAAGGCCTTGCCTTTGTTCGCTTTGGTGAATTCACGTACAAATTGCATGAGATAAGGGTCTTCGGCAATCATAAACGTAGTGATCGGGATGTGGAGTTTTCTGGCCTGTTGTGCCATGGTGTAGCATTTTTCAACGATATAGTCGTCCAGTCCAACACTGTTTTTATAATAATCTCCATTAGACAAGCGAATACAAGATGGTTTGCCATCTGTGATCATAAATATTTGCTTGTTGGTGTTTCGTTTTCTACGAAGGATGTCCATGGCCAATTGTAACCCGGCCACGGTATTGGTATGGTAGGGTCCCACCTTCAAATACGGAAGTTCCTTGATGGGTATGGGCCATGCATCGTTCCCGAAAACCAAAATGTCCAATGTGTCTTTTGGATATCGGGTAGTAATCAATTCTGCCAGTGCCATGGCCACTTTTTTGGCTGGGGTGATGCGATCCTCGCCATATAAGATCATACTATGGCTGATGTCTATCATCAACACAGTACTCATTTGGGCCTTGTGTTGTGTATCCTCGACCACCAAATCTTCCTCATTCAGGGAAAAACTGTCCAAACCATGATTGACTTGGGCATTTTTGAGGCTTTCCGTCATGGAAATATGCTCCAAGGCATCCCCAAAGCGGTATTCCCGAAACTCTCCGGTATGTTCATCCCCCCTGCCCGATTTCTCGGTACGGTGACTTCCGGAGCCACTACGCTTTATCTTTCCAAAAATCTGGTCCAAAGCACGTTGTCGTAGCATCCGCTCCAACTTGGCGGTGATGGAAAGCGTTCCTCCGCCTCCATTTTCATCGCCTTCTTCGGCCTCCCCACCTTGCTGGCCATCCATATCAATCTCTTCCCGGATGTAACCCTTGGCTTTGAGGTCTTCGATAAAATCATCAATGGTGTAATCCTCATCGGTGAGCCCATATTCCTGGTCTAGTTGGCGTAGCCAGTCCAAGGCTTCCTCCACATCGCCTGAAGTATGCGTGATGAGTTCCTGAAAAATCTCAAAGAGTTTTTCAAAAGGGGTTTGGTCAGGGGCTTCGTAATTGGTAAAACGAAACCCTTTTCTTGTGTTCATAGCCATTACATAAAATTAAGGTATTTCCCTGTAACGACCGATCCTTTAGAAAAAACTTAACGCTATGGTTGAACAACAAAAAGGAAACTGTTGAAATAGAAAAAGTGCCGGGCCCTAGAAACCCGACACTCTGGCATTCAACCAACCTAAACTAATCTTCCACAAAGGTGTAACTGGTCTTAACGAACTCCGTCAACCTAAAATAGCCAAAGGCATAGTTTTCTGGATTCGTCTCATTGATGCAATTGCCTTTAACGGCTACCGGGGTGGTTTCAAACAACCCAACTCCTCCTAATTGAGCTATCAAAATTTTCATATAGTCATAGTAAGCCCCTGAGATGCCATACATTTCAATATTAACTACATCACCTGGCTCAAAGGGGAGTATGTTTTCATCTTCGTCTTCCTCGATTTCATACCACCAATCAATCTCGTTCCCGTTCACAAATTCATCCTCACCTACTTCCAGGTCAGGCAGCAAGTCTCCTTCCCGTTGAAACTTGAAAAGGTAGTTGTCACCTTCTTCGATGGGATCGGTGAATACCACATGGACTTCAAGGACATCGGTGTCAAATCCTTCTTCGCGAGCTTGAAAAACATCGGTAATTTCAGTAACGCCCGTCATAGTTTCTGTAGCGCTATAGATTTGCCCATCGTATTCAATATGAAGGGAATAGCTTTGCCCCAAAATAGGTTCAAATGTTGTGGTGCGATATTCCCCATTGCCTTGATCGGCAAAGTCATAGGTTTCATTGCTTGTAAGATTGGTGACCACTACGATGGCGCCGGTTACCGCCGTGATGGAATTAGTATCAAAAAATGGGGTTGACTCACTCAATTTGATGGTCTGCACATTTCCCGTGGTTCCTTTTTCCCAGTCCAAAGAGGCTTCTACCACCAAGCGTTTGGGGCCTTCTTGGACTTCCACATCCACCACATCCTCACAAGAGGCAAAAATTATAATGATGATCAATATTATGAGTTCTTTCAATGTTTTCATGGTCTAGAATTTAAAGTTGTAGGTTAATGAGGGAACAATACCAAAAATGGCAGTTCTAGTGGCTTCATTGGCGCCTGTCTCCAAATTTTGCCCGAAAGAGATGGAGGCAGCGTTCTTTCTGTGGTACAGGTTATAAATGCTGAGTACCCATTCTCCTTTGAAGCGTTTGTTCTGATATTTCCGGGGTTTGTAATATACGGAAACATCCATTCGGTGATAGGCTGGTAAACGGTCCGAATTTCTATCAGCATAGCTGGCAACGGACAATCCTTCGTATTGATATTGTCCGTTGGGATACGTAACCGGCCTACCGGTTTGAAAGACCAGATTGGTGCCAAAACTCCATTGATCGTCCAATCGATAAGCTCCGGAAACTGAGATGTCATGGGTCCTGTCAAAAAATGCATTGTACCATTCCCCATTGTTGATACCAGGTCCTCCGTCACTGCCGCCAAGGGTCCTTTGCTCGGATTTTGAAAGCGTATAGGCAATCCACCCTGTTAAGTCACCTTCATTTTTACGAAGCAAAAGTTCCAAACCATAGGCACGCATTTCGCCGTTCAAAATTTCGGTTTCTATGGTGTTTTGCCCCACCAGTTCCGCTCCGTCTATGTAGTCGATTCTATTATCCACTGTTTTGTAGTAGGCCTCCACTTCCAATGAATAAGTTTTATTCGAAAAATTGCGAAAGTAACCCAACGCATATTGATTGGACAGCTGGGGTTTCACGAATGGGCCACTGGGCGTCCAAACATCCAGTGGGGTCACGGATGATGTGTTGGACAGCAGATGGATATACTGCGCAGTGCGCGAAAAGCCAGCTTTGATGGATGCATCGTCATTTAGCAGATACGCCAGTGAAACGCGAGGCTCCAAATTTCCAAAGGTTACAATCGCATCACTCTTGGCATAATCAGTTTCACCTATGACCTCTCCCCGCTCATAAATGCCTAATTGGGCATTGTACACCACGGGTTGTCCGTTTTCATATTGGTTGATGGGTTGCCCGCCCAGTCTGGAGAAAGCACTGTAGCGCAGGCCATATTGTGCTGTAAGCCTTGGGCTCAATTTGTGTTCCGCATTCAGATACAATCCACTTTCAAAGGCTCGCTTTTGGTCAAGTTTTAACGCATTAACAGGTGATGTATCCGCTGTCGGGGTAACTTCTCCAGGGTCAAAATCATAATAAATACCATTGGCGCCAAAATCCAACTTGAAGGCATCGCTCAAATAATACTTAAAATCATACTTAAGATTGTAATTGGTGATGGAGGATACCCACTCAAACTCCTCTTGGGCAAATTCCAGGTCGTAGTCGTATCTACTTAGGATTGCCGAAAGGTTGGAAAACAAACGGTCATTAAAAATGTGGTTCCAACGCAGGTTACCCGATGCATTTCCGTAGCTGCTATCAAAAGCATTGCCCAGTTTAAAGGCATCCCGCCCAAAATAACCACTGAGGAACAGTTTGTTATTGCGGTTGATGCTGTAATTGGTCTTTAGGTTCAGGTCGTAAAAACTGACACTGTTCTCTTCCCCAGCAGCTTTAAGCAACAGGTCTACATAGGAACGGCGGCCCGCAACCAAAAAGGAGCCTTTATCGCCGAACATGGGACCTTCCGCGGTCAGCCTACTAGAGATGATACCGATACCCCCATTCAGTTCAAAGTTTTTACTGTTCCCATCTTTTTGGCGAATGTCCAACACAGAGGAAACCCGACCGCCAAACCTGGCGGGAATGCCTCCTTTGTACAATTTTACATCCTTGATGGCATCTGCATTGAAGACGGAAAAGAAGCCGAACATGTGGGAAGTGTTGTAAATAATGGCCTCATCGAGTAAAACTAGATTTTGGTCCTGGGCTCCTCCACGCACGTGAAATCCGCCGGTACCTTCACCGTTATTGGTGACCCCCGGTAACATTTGAAGGGATTTCAAGATATCCAGTTCCCCAAGGACTACGGGCATTTGCTTCACGGTCCCGATGTTCATCTTAACCACGCTCATTTCTGGTTTGCGCAAGATGGCACGTTCGGGTTCGTCCGCAGTGACCACTACTTCATCCAGTTCCGTAGAAAATTCTGAAATTTCTACATCGTGTTTAAGGTCTCGGTCCAAGTTGATTTTGATGTTAAAATCGGTATAGCCCATGTACGAGATACTGAGCACATACTCGCCTTCGGGAGCGGTAATGGAATAAAATCCGTACTCGTTGGTAACACCTCCCATGGTGGTTCCGCTTAGAAGTACCGAGGCCCCAAAAAGGGTTTCCCCATTGCTCTTATCTGTAATGGTCCCGCTAATGGTGTGGCTGGTCTGACCCATGGCCAGGATGCAGCCCAAAAAGAAAAACCACAGCAACCAAACGGTACTTTTGATTGCTGGGTTCAGCTGTGATTTTCTGTTCATTTTTTGATGTTTTGATGGTTGTACTTAAAATTTTCATCATCATAGACAGGCCAAAATTTGAAGGGTTGCATGAACCGGCTTTTTTAAAAGAAATTTTCCTTCCAATTTTTTAGACATCACATTTTCTGCATTTTTTTTCATGAAGGTGCAACCCTTTACTTTTGCATTTGTCTTTAGCTACAGAAAAGGCATCAACCTAAACTAGTGGAAACCGACATCCGTTTTACGCACCAAGCTATCGTGGAGCAATGCAAGGCAGGCAATGCCAGTTCGCAGTACGAACTGTATTCCCGCTATGTAGATGCCATGTTCAATGTGGGATTAAGGTTTTTGGGAAATACAGAAGATGCCGAGGACATTGTACAGGACAGTTTTGTGGATGCCTTTAATAACCTGAACGACTTTAAGTACGAAAGTAGTTTCGGGGCTTGGTTGAAACGGATTGTCATCAATAAAAGCATTAACCATTTAAAGGTCAAGCGCATACCTGTGGTGCCCATGGAGTCCCATGAGTTTCATTTGGCCGAAGAGGAACCGCTGGAAGCCGAGGCTACTGATATCGAAAAGGTAAAAAGGGGCATTGCCCAATTGCCGGATGGTTACCGACAGATCATCAATCTGTATTTGATTGAAGGATATGATCATGTGGAAATTGGGGAAATACTGGAAATTTCAACCAGTACTTCAAAATCCCAGTATCATAGGGCAAAGAAAAAGTTATTGGAAATTATAGATGGAATGTAATGGACAATTTTGAAAAACATATTCGGGAAAATGCCGCCAAATTTGATACCCATAGGGCAGACAGTGCCAAAATGTGGGCCAATATCTCGGCAGAAATCCAAAAGAAAGAACCCAAGGTGATCCCACTTTGGAAAAGACCGATGTTGCGCATAGCCGCTTCTGTTGTGTTGATGATAGGAATTGCCGCGGTCATTGGATTGTATCAATACGGAAGTGCCTCGGCAGAAACCCAGTATGCCTCCAAGGAGCTATTGGAAATTGATATGTACTACCAAGACCTTGTTTCCTACCAAGTGCAGCTGGTAAAGAACAATCCGAACATTACGGAAGAAAACAAGGCGGAGTTCTTGTCCTTTATGGATGAATTGGATGCGGAATACGATGTCCTTCGAAAAGAAATGCGAAAGAACCTTGACAATGAGCGGGTGTTGGAAGCGATAATTGCCAATTATAAAAAACGTATTGAGCTTATTGAGAATTTATTGCATCAGTTAAATGAATCAAAAAAACCGAACGATGATTATGGATACACATTATAGAAAAATCCTGTGGATGGCGTTGGTGCTGTTTTCGGTGTATGTTGGTACGGCCCAGGAGCGCGTATCAAAGAATGTGGAAAAAACCTTTCCCTTGACAAATGCCGGAGAACTCCAGTTGGAGAACAAGTATGGGAACGTTACTCTGAAGGGTTGGGAACAGAACAAGGTTGTGGTAAACATCACAGTAACGGTAAACCATCGC
>JAGQZL010000390.1 GCA_020434915.1 Allomuricauda sp.
ATCATCTCCAGAATTCATGCGTAAACTACTGCTTTTACTTGTTGCCCTAGCTTTTTCAATGGCCATTCCGGCCCAAGAGTTGAACTGTGTGGTAACAGTGAACTCTGACCAGGTGGGTCAGACCAATCAGCAAATTTTCAGGACTTTGGAGCGTTCTTTGAACGATTTCGTCAACAAGAACAAATGGACCAATCGTGTATATCGTGAAAACGAACGGGTCAATGCCAGAATGTTCATTACGGTGACCCAATACGAATCGGACCGTTTTGAAGCGAATATCCAGATTCAATCCACACGCCCTGTTTTCAATACCTCTTACGAAAGCCCGGTTTTTAATTACAAGGACAACGCCTTCAATTTTCAATACCAGGAGTTTCAGCCATTGGTGTACAATCCCAATTCCTTTGATTCTAATTTGACTGGGGTAATTTCTTATTATGTATATGTTATGCTTGGGTTGGATGCCGATACATTTTCCTTGGAAGGGGGCAACGATTTTTACAGACAGGCCCAGAATATTGTCACACAGGCCCAAAGTTCCAGCTACAGTGGTTGGAGCCAGGAAACAGGGGATAGGAGCCGGTTTGAATTGGTGGACAACCTTTTGAGCAAATCTTTTAGGGAATATCGGATTGCCATGTACAATTACCATAGAAAAGGGTTGGACATTTTGGCGGACAATAACAGTACAGGAAAGCAAATTGTTGCAGGAAGTCTTCGATTGTTCGAAACATTGATCAAGCGTAGGCCCAATGCTTTTTTGATACAGACATTTTTTGATGCCAAATCCGAAGAAATCCAGAATATCTTCTCCGATGGGCCCAAGGTGGACATTGTGAAACTCAAGGAAACCCTTAATAAAGTGGCCCCATTTTATTCCAGCACTTGGAATGAAATAAATTACTAGTGCAGTTTTCCAAAGAGATTTATCTTTACGGATAAATCCATAAGAATTGCTGTCAAATCTTTCCATACAAAATTATGCCCTTATTGACGATGTGAACGTTTCGTTTTCCAATGGTTTTACGACCATAACGGGGGAAACCGGAGCGGGAAAGTCCATTTTGTTGGGTGGACTATCCCTAGTATTGGGAAAGCGTGCCGACCTGTCTTCCCTGAAAAACGAGGAACAAAAATGTGTTATTGAGGCAGAGTTCGACATCAGCAAGTACAACCTTCAGGACTTTTTTAAGGACAACGATCTGGATTATGAAAAGTTGACCATTCTGAGGAGGGAGATTCTGCCCAGTGGTAAATCCAGGGCCTTCGTAAATGACTCCCCGGTTACTTTGGATGTGTTGAAATCCTTGGGAGACCTTCTGGTTGATGTGCACTCGCAACACCAGACCATGCGTTTGACGGAAAACGATTTCCAGATGAAAGTATTGGATGCTTTGGCCAACAATGCCAGCAACCTTTTAGGGTATGGGGAGGAATTGGAAAAACTTCGAAAAGCCTCCAAGAAGTTGAGGGAATTGGAAGACTTTCAATCCAATGCGGATAAAGAACATGATTACAACAGCTTTTTGTTGAAGGAACTGGAAGATGCCAAGTTGAAGGAAGACATGCAGGAAGTCTTGGAGATCGAGTACGAACAGTTGAGCAATGTGGAGCAAATCATGGAACAGTTGGCGGCCAGCTATCAATTGTTGAATGATGAGCAGCTCGGTATCGCAGGACGTTTGGCCGATTTGAAACGTGCTTTTCAAACCCTATCTGATTTCGGTCCTGAATTCAAGACTTTGAGCGAAAGAATCCAATCCGTTTTGATAGAAACGGACGATATTGCTTCGGAAATTGAACAGATGAAGGATTCGGTAGAGGCCAATCCCGAGCGTTTGGAGGTAGTTAACGGACAGTTGCAACAACTGTACGATCTTCAGAAAAAACACCATACGGATTCTGTGGTCGAGTTGATTGCGATTCGGGAAACACTGGCCCAAAAGGTAGAGGCAGTGGCCAATATTGAATCAAAAATAGAGGCGAAGAAAACCGAGGTCGCCGAAATCACCAAGAAGGTGGATGCATGGGCCAAAAAAATACATGAGGCCAGAAAGGCTGTGATTCCAAAATTGAAGGAGCTATTGCAA
>JAGQZL010000391.1 GCA_020434915.1 Allomuricauda sp.
ATCAAATTTATATCGGAAAACAATTTATTTTGAACATGGTGGGAACCGCATTTATGTTCCTCTCCATCTCAACCGTCAAAGCGCAAGACATGCAAATGCCCTATAAAGAAATCCCCAGCTCCCCTGAAGATTACAGCCCAGGAAATCTATTATCAAGAATGATCGATGGTTTGGGGTATCGCTTTTATTGGGCCACGGAAGGGTTAACGGAAAAAGATCTTGGCTATAAACCTTTAGAAAATGGGCGTTCCCTTTTGGAAACTGTGGAACATATCCACACCATGAGCAACAATATTGTACTGGCCCCGGATGCCAAACCTTTTGTTATTGGAACTGAAACCTCTACTTATTCCTTTGAAGAATTGCGAAAAAGAACACTGGAAAACCTCCTGGCCGCCAGTGAAAAAGTTCGTGGAGCCACTGCTGAGGAAATAGAAACCTACAAAGTGATTTTTCAACGGGGCGACCAAAAATCCGAGTTTGCGTTCTGGAACCTGCTCAACGGGCAGCTATCGGATTGCCTTTACCATACCGGCCAGATTGTATTGATGCGAAGGGCCAGTGGCAATCCGCAAAACCCAAACGTAAATCCGTTTTTGGGGAAGACAAAAGAATAGGCTATTTATCAACCACAACCTTATAGGTTGGATCTTCCATAACGTTTACCTCAATAATGTCATCGGCATTGGCCAAAAGTCGTTGGCAATCCTTGCTCAAGTGTTTCAAGTGCAATTTTTTGCCCACTTTGCGGTAACGCTCCGTAATCTTGTTCACGGCTTCAATGGCAGACATGTCCACCAAGCGACTTTCGGCAAAATCAATGATCACTTCATCAGGGTCGTTGAGCACATCAAACTTTTCAGCAAAAAGGGTGGTGCTTCCAAAAAACAGGGGGCCGTATATTTCATAATGCTTTACGCCACTTTCATCAATATATTTTCTGGCCCGAATCCGTTTGGCATTGTCCCAAGCGAATACCAAGGCAGAAATAACAACCCCTACCAAAACAGCTAAGGCCAAATTGTGCAGGAACACCGTTACCAAGGTTACAAGTACCATCACCAGCACATCGGATTTGGGCATACGGCGGAAAGTCTTCAAACTGGCCCACTCAAAAGTGCCCAGTGCCACCATGATCATCAACCCGGTCAAGGCAGCCATCGGTACTTTTTCAATTAAATTAGATCCAAACATGATGAACACCAACAACATCAAAGCAGCCACTATCCCAGAAAGCCGGGCACGTGCACCATTGGAAGTGTTGATCAAACTCTGACCGATCATGGCACAACCACCCATGCCAGAGAAAAATCCAGAAAGGATATTGGCCGTACCTTGGGCCACTGCCTCTTTGTTACCTCGACCCCTGGTCTCCGTAATTTCATCCACAATATTTAGGGTCAAAAGGCTTTCAATCAATCCTACACCGGCCACCACTGCCGCATACGGAAAAATAATCTGTAAGGTTTCCCATGTAAAGGGCAGATCAGGAATATGAAAGGGAGGAAACGTTCCTTGAATGGAAGCAATATCCCCAATGGTCCGGGTATCCAATCCCAAGAAGAACACAATACCGAAAACCATTAAAATGGCCGCTAATGATGCTGGAACTACCTTGGTCAACTTGGGCAATCCCCAAATAATCAGCATTGTCAACAAAACCAATCCAAGGAAAATGAACAGGGTGCTACCGGACAACCACTCACCATCCACAGTTTTGAATTGATCTATTTGGGACATAAAAATGATGATTGCCAAACCGTTCACAAATCCAAAAATTACAGGATGGGGTACCAATCGCATCAATTTTCCCAAGCGGAGAACCCCTGCCAACATTTGCATAATCCCTGCCAGCACCACAGTGGCAAATACGTATTCCACCCCGTACTGCTGGGCCAAACTCACAATGACCACTGCCACGGCACCAGTGGCACCAGAAATCATTCCGGGCCTACCACCCAATATGGATGTGACCAACCCCATTACAAAGGCAGCGTACAATCCTGTTAAAGGTGAAAGTCCTGCAATAAAGGCAAAAGCAATTGCCTCGGGTACCAGGGCCAAG
>JAGQZL010000392.1 GCA_020434915.1 Allomuricauda sp.
GAAAGTCTGAATGCAAAACTTCAAGAAACTACCAATAAGTTGAATTCGGTTACGGAAGAAAAGGACAGCATTTCCTGTTTTGGGGCACTGATCAGTAAGGGAACCTACAATTTTATACTGTGGGCCATCATTTTTGGCTTGTTGTTGTTCTTGTTATTTTTCATTTATCGCTTTAGGAACAGTAATTTCTTGACGCAGCAGGCAAAATCTGCCCTTGCGGAGCTTGAAGAAGAATATGAGAGTCATAGGCGCAGGGCGCTGGAGCGCGAACAAAAGATCAGCCGACAATTACAGGACGAGCTGAACAAACAGAAAAAATCATAACAAAAGGCTTCCTCATGGAAGCCTTTCTTTTTTACACCCGGCCATATTGCCAAAGCTTTGTTTACTTTTGCGGCTGAAACAAAGTGACCATTATGTCCATGCGAATTGACATTATTACCGTGCTCCCCGAACTCCTCAAGAGTCCTTTTGAAGCCTCCATTTTAAAAAGGGCCATTGAAAAAGGCTTGGTGGAAGTACACCTCCACAATCTTAGGGATTATGCTTCTGGAAACTACAAACAGGTGGATGATTATCAATTTGGTGGCGGTGCCGGCATGGTGATGATGATCGAACCCATAGACAAGTGCATCTCTAAGTTAAAGGCAGAAAGGGAATATGACGAAGTCATTTATATGACCCCTGATGGCAATACCTTGAACCAAGGAATGGCCAATGAACTTTCGTTGAAAAAGAACCTTATTATTTTATGTGGGCACTATAAGGGTGTAGATCAGCGCGTACGTGATATGTTCGTTACCCGTGAAATCTCCGTTGGCGACTATGTACTTTCCGGTGGAGAATTGGCGGCCGCCATTGTATGTGATGCCGTGATCAGACTTCTGCCCGGAGTACTCAACGATGAAACCTCTGCACTAACGGACACTTTTCAGGATAATTTATTGGCAGCTCCCGTGTATACCCGGCCAGCCGAGTACAAAGGAATGGAGGTTCCAAAAATCCTATTGAGCGGCAACACGCCTGAAATTGAAAAATGGCGGGAGCAACAATCCTTGGAACGAACACAGACCAGAAGACCCGATCTTTTAATGTAAATAGTATGGACACAGGAGATTCTTTCATTTTTATGGCGGGTGGTTTTCTATTGGCCATTTCAAGATTGCTGGTACTTGCAGCATGTATTGTGTTTGTCATCAGACAAAAGAATGGTGCCACAATGCTCATGTTGGTATCACAAATTTTGGCATTCTTGGTCATCATACTCAGCTATGCATTGCCCGTTTTTGCAGCTCGGGAAAGCATGGAAGCCCTTTTCCAAATCACAAAACTGATGACCATATTGAAACCATTACCTGATATTCTTTTTGCCACAGGCCTACTCTGGTTTGCCATTAAATGGGTAAAAAACAAAAAACCGCTTGCCAATTCTAAATAATACATTACTTTTGCAATCTCAAAATTAACCTCTGACGAAATCCGTGAAAGTTAGTTTTGGTAAACGCTAAAAAACAGACAATGGAATCTCTAATAAAATTTGTTGAAAACGAATTTGTTCCAAAAAAAGAATTTCCAAAATTTTCATCTGGTGACACCATTACCGTGTACTATGAAATCAAGGAAGGTGAAAAAACACGTACCCAGTTCTTCAAGGGAGTGGTAATCCAAAGAAGAGGTAGCGGTGCCACCGAAACCTTTACCATCCGTAAAATGTCCGGTACCGTTGGAGTGGAACGTATTTTCCCAATCAACATGCCAGCATTGCAAAGAGTTGAGGTAAACAAAAAAGGTAAAGTACGTAGGTCTAGAATCTTCTACTTTAGAGGTCTTACCGGTAAAAAGGCCCGTATCAAAGAAGTTAGGGGATAATCTCATTCCCAAAAGCAATACAAAAGCACCCTTTTCGGGTGCTTTTTTTATGAACAATTGTTAATAACCTTGGTTTATATTTTGTTGATTTTAAATCGGTTACAAAATTTGTTTCTTTCAATCTTTATTATACTTTAGTCAAAGAAATATGAGAGTGATACCATCACGATTGTATTTTAATTTTAAAGCAGA
>JAGQZL010000393.1 GCA_020434915.1 Allomuricauda sp.
AAGGGTGCTTTCCAATTTGTTTTCTTTCAAGCATTTATGCACCTCCAAGATTTCATAATAGTAACCGATTCCTTTGAGGGGAAGGGAAAACTCCTCCATATGGTCTTCTTTCACCAACTTATATCCATCCGCTTCATGCCATCTGGCATTTAAAAAGATTTCCCCTTCGGAACCTGATATCTCCGCCTCCATTCTAGATCTACTCGTTAAACCACTGTACAATATGGCTTGGGCGTTTGGATACCTAAAAATCATACTGGTTTGGATTTCCGTGCCATTGGAATGAAAATGGGAAGTGGCCAAGATATTTTCGGGCATTCCGAACAGTAGGTAGGAAAGAAAAATGGGATAAATACCAATGTCCAAAACCGAACCCGAGGCCAACTCCAGGTTCATAAGTCTAGAGTTTTCATCCCGGTCCAGACCATAAAAAGCAAAGTCGGCATACAAATAAGATACCTCCCCAATTTCCCCATTCGTTACCAACTGTTGTACTTTTTGAAGGGTCGGGTTGAAACGGGACCACATCGCCTCCATCAAGAACACCTTTTTTTCCTTTGCAACGGCAACCATTTCTTCTACTTCCTCCCTACTGATGCACATGGGTTTTTCACACAGGACATGTTTTCCATGTTTCATAGCGGCAATGGCCAACTCCTTATGAAAATTATGGGGCGTGGCAATGTATAGTACATCCACTACATCGGACTGAAAAAGTGCATCGTAACTGCCAAATACATGTGGAATATGGTATTCATCGGCAAAATCCTGTGCACGTTCCAAACTCCTTGATGCTACTGCTGACACTACAGCATCTTCTACAAGTGACAAATCCGAAACAAATTTTCTGGCTATTTTTCCAGGGCCTACAATGCCCCAGCGTATTTTGGTTTCCATATCCTTCAAAAGTAATGATTATAACTCCTTATCTTTAGCCGACTAAACGAATTTGGACAAAAATGGATCTTACCTTCAACAAAAACGAAGACCATAATAAACTAAAGCTATCCGAACTTAAGCGAAAATTGGCCGCAGTAAAGCTAGGTGGTGGTAAAAAACGCATTGAAAAGCAACATGCCAATGGCAAGATGACGGCCCGAGAGCGTATCGACTATCTTTTGGACAAGAATACAAACTCCATTGAAATTGGTGCTTTTGCAGGTAAAGGAATGTATGAGGAACATGGAGGGTGCCCTTCAGGTGGTGTTGTGGTTAAAATAGGATATGTACAGGGCAAACAATGTGTGGTAGTGGCCAACGATGCCACTGTTAAGGCCGGGGCTTGGTTTCCGATTACTGGGAAGAAAAATTTACGGGCACAGGAAATTGCCATGGAAAACAGGTTGCCCATCATCTATTTGGTGGATAGTGCCGGGGTGTATTTGCCCATGCAGGACGAAATCTTTCCGGATAAAGAGCACTTTGGCCGTATTTTCAGAAACAATGCCATTATGAGCAGTATGGGCATTACACAAATTGCCGCTGTGATGGGTAGTTGTGTTGCCGGAGGTGCCTATTTACCTATAATGAGCGATGAAGCATTGATCGTGGACAAAACAGGTAGTATCTTCTTGGCAGGGAGCTACTTGGTTAAAGCGGCCATTGGTGAAAGTATAGACAATGAAACCCTTGGCGGTGCCACCACGCATTCCGAAATTAGTGGTGTTACCGATTATAAGGCCAAAGATGATAAAGATGCGTTGGACAAAATCAAGAATATCGTAGATAAAATCGGAGCGTTTGAAAAAGCTGGATTTAACAGGACTGAACCCAAGAAACCAGTGGAAAATCCAGAGGACATTTATGGCATTCTACCTGCTTCACGAAGTGATCAATATGATATGTTGGAAATCATCAAACGGTTGGTGGACGATTCCAAATTTGAACAATACAAGGAAGGCTTCGGCAAAACTATTTTAACCGGCTATGCACGGATTGATGGCTGGGCCGTGGGTATCGTAGCCAACCAACGTAAGGTTGTAAAAACCAAGAACGGTGAAATGCAATTTGGTGGTGTCATCTATTCCGACTCGGCGGACAAGGCTACCCGTTTTA
>JAGQZL010000394.1 GCA_020434915.1 Allomuricauda sp.
GTCAAAATCAATACCTGCCTTCTGAGCCCTGTTTCGCATAATATGGAGTCCGTTTCCTGTCGATTCTTTTGATGTATCGAATCCCTTGCCAAAATCTTCGATCACGATCTCGACCAGATTTACAGACTCCTTAAACGACACGACCAACTCGGGGCTTTCCGAATGTTTCACCGCATTGTTCACGGATTCTTGAATAATTCTAAAAAGATTCATCCCCACAAAGGCATTGAGCACCTTATTGTTCGGGGTTCCCTCAATTTTCACATTGATCGTATCATCTGTTGCCTCATGAACAGTTGCCGCCAATTGCAGGGTACGCTCCTTGATATCCTCCAAACTGATCTCGTCCTTGTTCATGGCCCAAATGGTATCCCGAAGTTCGGAAATGGTAACGAGTGAAAACTGTTTCATTTGAGTAAGCTTCTCCATTAAAAATACTTCTCCCTTATCTATTCCGCGCTTTGCCGAATCGGTTATTGAGGTGAGGTATGTGAGCTGAGACCCAATATTGTCGTGTAAATCTCGGGCAATACGTAAACGTTGCTCCTTAAGGTTTTCCTGTGCTCGGGCCTCTGCCATGGCCTTTTGCAGTGCGGTTTCTCTAGCAAAGTTCTTTGCTTTCAATTTTTGTTCTCTAAATAGAACAAAGCTTATTACCAAAAGTATCACCATCAAACCACCACTGCCAATCAGCATATTGTTCCGGTTTTTCAGAGCTAGTTCATTTTCTGCCAACTCTTTTTGTTGGCGCAGAATCTCATTTTGCTTCTGCTCCGACTCGTACTTTTCCTTTAGGTTGAACATTTCCCTCGCTTTTTCGGCAAAGTAAAGACTGTCCCTAGCGGCCTTATGTTTTTGATGATAAACATATGCCTTTTTGAAATCCAGTTTTTCTTCATATATCAGGGACAACGTTTTGGCAAGCACATCAATACCTGGAAGGTAATCTATTGAATCTGCTTCTTGATATGTGGTCAAAGCTAAGTTTTCGGCACGATTGGTTTTTCCCTGTTCAAGATAGATATTGGCCAAATCGTTTTTTAAGGAAACCTGTGCCAAACGTTCTCCCCTTTCCTCTTGAATGGCTATGGCCCGGTTATAAAAAAGTTCAGCATCATCAAAATTTCCAAGCGCCCAACTTGCCAAGGCCATGTTCGTCAACGGATACCCTGTATCCAATCTTGCTCCGATGGTGTTGTAGTCCTCAAATGATTTTTTGGCATATTCAAATGCTTTATCAAACTGCTTTTTTTCAAGATAGGCCGCAGCCAAGCTATTATAGGACATCGCCACAAAATAATCGTTTCCTATCTTCCTGTACATATCCAATGCCTTTTGGTAATATTCCAGTGAAAGGTCAGGCTCTTGAACCAGCTTGTATCTGTTTCCCAAATTCAAATAGGATCCTGCAATCCATAGACTGTCCTTCCCTGCAATAAAGTTCTCCAAGGCTTTGAACTGATAATCTACAGCGATGTCAAATTCAGAAAGGGCCTCATAGGCATTGGATATATTGGTATAGAGACTTCCCAACACATAGTATTCCTTTGAATTTTCCAAAATGGGCCTAGCCTTCATGTGATATTCCAATGCTTCTTTAGGTCTACCAGCATCCCATGAAAGAATACCGTAGGTCATCCAAATTCTTGCCCTGTAATAATCATCATCCAATGCTTCTGCTTCCTTGAAAGCCAAGTCGACATAATATCTGGCACTGTCCACATTTATGGATCGAAACTTCATTCCGACATCCTTAAGGGCCAACACTTTATCGCCGCCCTTCTTCAATTGGGCGGTATCCTTTAGTGCTTTGATTTCTCTTTTAAAATCCTGTGCCAAAATTGACTGTCCTGAGAATATCAAAAAGAATAGAAAGGTGATTGGAAATTTGTAATAAGTGGTCATTAAAGCAAAAAAATGGTTGGTGCCTAAAACTAATTCAATTGATTTTATAATTTAAGTCTTTGCAGAAAAATTAATTTGCTTTGTCCACCAACTTTTGGATAGTGGCATCCAGAAACGATTCAATGGCCATTTCAGCACCCCGCTT
>JAGQZL010000395.1 GCA_020434915.1 Allomuricauda sp.
ATTGGCCAAGGACATGTGTCGCTCCTCTTCTTTGTCCACTTTGGGAAAGGCATCTACAAGACTATCAAAAACAGGGGTGAGGTTTACAGGTTGTCTGGATACATTGGAAAAGTTTTCCATCAACCAATCAATATGCCGGTCTGCCCGGGTCACCTGGTTTTCACCTTGGTGAATGGGCATCTCCAAACATAAAAGGTCCAAACCTGTCTTGGCACAGAGCGTAGAGGTGACCGCAGAGTCAATTCCGCCGGATACGCCAATTACAAATCCCTTGCATCGGGCATTGATGGCATACTCCTTTAACCAGTCCACAATATGGTCTATCACCTTTTCTGTTTGCATATCTTCCTATTTAGATTCTATAAATTACCTTTGTGCCCTGTAAATTTAAACGCTGTGTCCTTAAAAATGAAGTGGTTGGTAAAATACTTTTCGGTTTGTGTTTACGGAAGTCTCCTTTTGGGGTTTCTTTTGATGTTTTCCTCTTGCCGTGAAGAGGATAAGGTGGAGCAAGAAATAGCCAAAGTTCCATTGGAATTAAAAATTCACCGATTTGACCGCGAATTTGCGGAAGCTACCGCAGAGGATATTCCCAATTTAAAATCCGAGTATCCGTATCTATTTCCTGCCCAGTTCCCGGATAGTATTTGGGTCGCCAAGTTATCGGACACCCTTCAAATAGAACTATCGGAAGAAGTGGACAAGGCTTTCGGGAATTTTGCGGATGAAGCAGAGGCATTGGAATCGTTGTTCAAGCACATCAAATATTACTTTCCTGAATTTTCCACGCCCAGTGTAGTGACCTTGACTTCGGATGTGCGGTATGAGGACCGTGTCATTTTAACGGATACCTTATTATTGATAGGATTGGACAACTATTTGGGGTCGGACCATTATTTCTACGAAGGCATTCAACGATATATAGCAACGGGTCTGGATAAAAAGTACCTTGCGTCGGATGTGGCAAGTGCTTTTTCCAAAAGAGTGATTCCGTATCCAAGAAACCGGACCTTTCTCTCCAGAATGGTTCATTATGGAAAGGAACTGTATCTTAAGGACCGATTGCTTCCCAATGATTCCGATGCCCAAAAGATTGGTTATACCGAAGAGGAAATGGATTGGGCCTTGGCCAATGAAGAGCAGATATGGAAATATTTTGTGGAGCGGGAGCTTTTGTACAATACCGATTCCCAATTGGATAGAAAGTTTTTGGATCCGGCCCCGTTCTCAAAGTTTGGACTGGAGTTGGACAATGAATCCCCACCAAGATTGGGGCGCTATATTGGTTGGCAGATTGTAAGGGTCTTCATGGATAAAAATCCCATGCCCCTAAAACAGCTTTTGAACACACCTGCCGATGAAATTTTAAAACAATCAAATTACAAACCCAAAAAATAGATGGCGGTAGTACATACCTCAGAGATAAAGCTTAAAGTGGGACTCGATGAAAATAGGGTTCCTGAAACCTTGAACTGGTCGGCAGAGGATGGCGGCATTGACAACGAACAGGCAAAGGCCATGTTCCTTTCTGTATGGGATAGCAACCAGAGGGAGTCACTGAAGATAGACCTTTGGACCAAGGATATGCCTGTGGATGAAATGAAGATTTTCTTTCACCAAACCTTGGTGACCATGGCGGATACTTTTATGAAGGCCACCCAAGACGAAAAAATGACGGCCACCATGAAAGATTTCTGCGAATATTTTGCGGATAAAATGGAATTGGATAAACTGCGCTAATCCAAAGGTTCATTCAGTTGGTTGAACTGTGCTTTTTGTTCTCCACGCAAATTCAAAAGTCCCTCGATTTTGTCCTTTGTGGGCCTTTGCAGGAATAAATAAAATATAAGGAAAACACCTATGATCAAATAGGTGAGGTTTTGTGTGTTTGAAAAAATGACGAGGGAAAACAAAGCTGCTCCTTCCAATGCGGCATATTTGATGATGGCCGCTGATTGAAATTTGGTGAGTCTTTCACGCAGGCTCAATTCATCT
>JAGQZL010000396.1 GCA_020434915.1 Allomuricauda sp.
GTTTTATAGGTATCTTGGATTGTTCACGGGCGGTTTGGGGGGTATGTTCCTGTTGGGGATGCTCACCAAAAGGGCCAATGCCAAAGGAACCCTATTGGGCCTTTTTGCCAGCGCGGTGCTCATATGGTACATCAGTGTTTTTACCGAAATAAGCTTTTTGATGTATGCCTTCTTTGGGGTGGTATCCTGTTATGGCTTTGGTTATGCCTTCAGCCTATTGTTCGATGGGCAAGGGGATAAAAAACCTGGGGGCCCCATGTAACCCATTAAGGATGGATGGCATGGCGGGGAATCGACCCTGGATACGGATGTTTTTGTAAAGAGGAATGCATATAACTATGAAATTGAAATTAGCAGCAAAGATTATTACTGGATTTCTGTTCCTATGGGGGACCCAGGCCGTTTCCGCCCAGTTCAAACTTCCTTCCCTGTTTACGGACCATATGCTTCTGCAGCGTGACCAACCCATCCATGTTTGGGGTTGGGGCCAGCCAAGGGATACCGTTGAAATCACATTTGATGGGGAGACCCAGACCGTGGTGGTCAAACCCGATACCTCTTGGGACATCTACCTAAAACCACGCAGGGCGAGTTCAACTGGACAGTCCCTGCGGATACGCCATGGAGGTGGGCAATATACCTTGGAGGATATACTGATAGGAGATGTTTGGCTTTGTCTGGGTCAATCCAATATGGAATGGCCACTATGGAAGGAAATGCACTATTCAGATGAGGTAATCAAAACCGATCAAAGATTGTTGCGCTTTTATAATCCCACCTATGCTGGGAAGAATGTGTACAACGAGACCTTTGGCGATTCAATCATAAACAGGTTGGAGGCCGATAGGTTTTATCAAGGTCAATGGGAGGTGAGCAATCCTGAAACGGCCAAGGACATGAGTGCGGTCGGGTATTATTTTGGCCAAATGATCTTAAATGAGGTATCCGTGCCCGTTGGTTTGGTGAACCTGGCCATCGGTGGTGCGCCTTTGGAAACATTTGTCGGTGTTGCGACTTGGTCCGCTTCCAAAGAGCATCAAGGAAAGGTAGCTGGCAATTGGCTCTACAACAATGAATTACCGGTATGGGTCAGGGAACGGGGCATGCGGAATCTTAAGCGGGCAAAGCATGTTCCCATGGATGGTTCGGGACCAAATCATCCCTATAAACCCGGGTTTGCCTTTGAGGCCGGCGTAAGGCCCATGTTTGACCTGTCGATCAGGGGCATCATTTGGTACCAAGGGGAGAGCAATGCACAAGAAGTGGAAAGGGTCCATGAATATACCGCCTTGCAGCGTTTGATGGTCGAGGAATACCGAAAGGGGTGGGGAAATCCCCAATTGCCTTTTTACTGGGTACAACTTTCCTCCATCGACACCACAAATTACAAGGGCCATTTATGGCCGGAATTTCGGGATGGGCAAAGAAGACTGCTCTCCATGGTTTCCCATGGGGGTATGGCGATCACCTCTGATATAGGTGCAAAAAATGATGTGCATCCCACCAATAAGAAGGACGTTGGCGAACGTTTGGCCCGATGGGCCCTGCATGGTGCTTATGGACGCACCATTGTCCCGTCGGGACCTTTGGTGAAAAGCGTGGTGTTTAAGAAGGATCGCCTCATCGTTGCCTTTGAGCATGGAAAGGGACTGGCCAGCAGCGATGGAAAGGCGTTGCGGGGATTCTCCTTGGACGGCCACCATCCGGTACCGGCGGAGATATGGGATGGGAAAGTGATCGTTCCCGTGCAGGACCGCCCCAAATTTTTATATTACGGCTGGCAAGCATGGACCATGGGCAATTTGGTGAATTCGGACCGGTTGCCCGCTTCGACCTTTCGGATGCCCTTAACTTATGATCGCTGAACGGAAGTGTAAGCCAAACCCGAAACCAAGTGAAGTTCATATCGGTTTTTTGCAAAAAAAACAAAAAAAAATAAAAAATTATGAATCGCAGAAATTTTGTGAAGGACAATGTAATGCTC
>JAGQZL010000397.1 GCA_020434915.1 Allomuricauda sp.
TGGCATCTACGGGGCACAATTTGAACGAGCTGGGAAAGCTGTCCGTAAACCAATTGATGCGGTTCAAGGGAATTGGGGAAGCCAAGGCAGTGACCATTGCGGCCGCTTTGGAAATTGGAAGAAGACGTAGGGGAGAAGATACCCAAAAGATTACAAAGATTACCGGCAGCCATGACGTATTTGAACTACTTTACCCGTTGATCGGCGAGTTACAACATGAAGAGTTCTGGATTGTATATCTGAACAACTCCAACAAGGTGATCCACAAGGCACAGCTGAGCAAAGGAGGTATTACCGGTACTTTAGTGGATGTACGCCTGGTTTTGAAACAGGCATTGGAGCTTGGGGCCGTGGGGATCATTTTGGCACACAACCACCCATCAGGGGCCATGAAACCAAGTTTGGCAGATAAACAGATCACACAAAAACTGAAGACCGCCTCCGAGGCTTTGGACATCAAGATTCTGGACCATCTCATTTTGGCCCAACATGATTATTTTAGTTTTGCGGACAAAGGAATACTGTAGCCTATGTTATTGATTTTCACCCATAAAATTACCAATAGGCTTACCTATACGGCCAAGCAGATTTTTGAGAGGATTTTGGGTATGGAAATCACTTTTACCACAAAGGTGGAGGATTTTATCAAGCATTCCGGGCCAAAAATGACCTATTCCAAACAACCTTTACAGAACGAATTCTTCATCCGTAGTAATGACCTCTTGTTTGAACAGGGAATCAATGATGTGGATATAAAAGTATCCGATTGGGATGGCATCCCCTGCTTTTTTGCCTGTGGAGAGAAAAGTACCTTGCCTTTCGATATTTTTTCTGCCAGTTTTTTTCTTTTGACCCGTTATGAGGAATATCTTCCCCATGTAAAAGATAGTGTGGGAAGGTTTCCGGTTAAGGAAAGTATTGCATACCAGCATAAATTTTTGGAGATGCCGGTGGTAGATCTTTGGGCTCACAAGCTTTTGGGGGCACTCAAGGAACGTTTTCCCAATCTGGAGCGAAAGGAAAGGGAGTATGGCTTTACCTCCATCATCAACGTTACCACCTCCCATGCCTATGCCATGCGTGGTTTGGTCCGCACCCTTGGTGGTTTTTTTCTTGATTTTGGCAATTTCAAGTTCCGTGATGTGGTAGATCGGTTTTCCGTGCTATTGGGAATTAAAAAGGACCCTTATGACAACTTTTATGAGTTGATCGATATCCATAAAAAGTTTCCCATCAAGACCATGTTCTTTTTTCAGTTTGCCAAGCATTCGGCCCACGATAAGAATATTTCCATCAACAACAACAAGTTCCGTTATCTTATCAAATCCGTTGCCGATTACAGTATTGTTTCCTTGAGCACTTCCTTCTTGTCATCCACCAACAAAGTGGAACTGAAAGAGGAGAAGAAACAGTTGGGCAATTTGATCAATAGACCCATCAACTACTCAAGATTACGTTACAACAGGGTGAACGTTCCCGCAGCTTACCGAAATTTGGTGGAAACGGAATTTACAGATGATTTTTCCATGGGCTACACACATGAGATTGGGTTTAGGGCGGGTACCTGTACACCATTTCATTTTTATGATATCAACATGGAGGTACGGCAGCCATTAAAAGTGCATCCCTTTGCCATGCATGATTATGCTTTGGTAGACTATAGGAATAAGGAAGAAGTGTTCGAGAAAATGGACAGGGTCTATCGAATGGTGAAGCAGGTAAAAGGAGAATTTGTCATTGTTTTTTCCAATGAGCTTTTAGGGGGCAAACACAAAATGGATTGGATGGAGCTGTATCAATCATTTTTAAAACGATACTATGTTTGAGCATAAGGTGACAGACATCTTTTTTGATTTGGACCATACCCTTTGGGATTTCGAAAAAAACTCGGCACTGACTTTCTCCAAAATTTTAAAAGAAAACAGGGTGGAAGTGGATCTTGATGGTTTCTTGGAGATATATTCTCCCATCAATC
>JAGQZL010000398.1 GCA_020434915.1 Allomuricauda sp.
ATTATTGGGATGTGTATTTCAATACCTATGAAAATTGCAAATTGGCCTTGGATGCGGCCGGTATTGAGATTCCATATCCGCATCGCATTACTATTGAGCGCAAGGAATAGGTTTCTAAAAGTGGAATCGAATAATCAACAAGAGCTATCTAAACTTTTGGTTCGATTGATGGATGAAAAGACTAACTTCATGGGTTGGTGACTATATATCATTAAAATCAACTTTTTTGTAGTAAGAGATTATCTTAACATGAGGAATTTACGAGTACTTTTTCTTAGTCTACTTTTTGTAAGTTGTCATTTACAAAGAAAAGGGGATGTTCTAATTTCCAACACCAACATTATTGATTTGGAAACTGGAGCAATATCCAAAGGTGATGTATTGATCAGGGACTCAGTAATTCTTACGATTTCCAAACCAAACACCCTTTCTTTTAGCGGTATAAAATATATTGACGGTACCGACCATTTTCTCATTCCTGGATTATGGGATATGCATGTCCATATTCAAGATTCGACTTATTTATCAATGTTTTTGGATTATGGGGTAATTGGAGTGAGAGATATGGGGGGATGTGTCATTTCCCCCACTGATGGATGCGAATCAGTTTGTCCCGAAATGTTGAACCGATGGAAAGGTGAAATGGAAGCAGGGAAAATGGATGGTCCCAAACTATATATTGCGGGCACCCAGCTTTCAGGAACGGGGTGGCCTACTTCATTTCCAGTGGCTACAAAAGAAGAAGTTGGCTATGCATTTGAAAAGAATGTTCAAGCTGAGGTTGATTTTATAAAGGTTTATGAGAAAATCCCATGGGAATCTTATCGGGAAATTGCTAGATTGGCGAAGCAATATCATCTAGATTTTACAGGTCATGTATCTGAGCCATTTTTGCTCTCGAATATTCTGGATTTAGGACAGAAAAGCGTAGAACATATCCTAGAACCTTTATTATATAGCTTTACCGACGACCCCTCGGAGTTGGAAAATTTTATGGTTGCCGATGGATATACGGAAGATGATCGGAAATTTGTACAACCATGGATTGAGGATGCCAATAATGTACTTGAATCTTTTAAAAAGAACCAAGCTTGGTTTACGCCAACCATGGCCGTACAGTATGCTCGGCTCAGGTACAAGGATACACATTGGATCGAGCACCCTGAACGCAAACGAATGCCACCATCCGTGAATGCGGGAATGAAACAACATTTGACGCGCATGTTGAACTCGCAAGATCATAAAGGAGATTCACTGTGGTGGCAGGCATTAACAAAACTGGTCAAGCGGTTTAGCAACGAAAATATTGGATTATTGGCTGGTTCTGATGCGGCTTGTGAAGGCGGAATACCAGGATACTCATTGCATGAAGAACTTATTTTAATGGTAGAAGAAGCCGGACTTTCACCTTTAAGTGCTTTACAGACGGCCATCATAAATCCATGTACCTATTTCGGCTTACAACATAATGGAAAGGTCCAAGAGGGATTTAATGCAGATTTGGTTTTACTTACGGAGAACCCCTTGGAAAATATTAGAAACATCCATTCGATAAAAGCAGTTTTCAAAAAAGGAAAAGTTGTGAGATTCTCGCAAGAAGACCGCAATGAATAGGTATGACATTGATCAATATTCACTTTCAGAAAGCTTAACCTACACCCCCGTATAATTCGCTGGTGTGATTTGTTTCAATTCGGTTTTGATGCTATCTGAAACTTCCAGTGTATCAATAAAGTCAGCGATGGACTTTTGGGTGATTTTCTCATTGGTTCGGGTCAAGCCTTTTAGGGCTTCGTAGGGGTTGGGATACCCTTCCCTGCGTAAAATGGTCTGGATGGCCTCGGCTACCACGGCCCAGTTGTCTTCCAAATCTTTTTCAAACTTGGCTGCGTTCAACACTAATTTGTTCAAGCCTTTCAGTGTGGATTGGAACCCAACCAAGGTATGCGCGAATGGCA
>JAGQZL010000399.1 GCA_020434915.1 Allomuricauda sp.
AAAGGCCACTTTTAAGGTTTTGATACGGTCCCGGACCGGCCCTTGGGCCTGCAGCCAAAAGGTCCCGACCAAAAACGCGATCAGTATGGGTATTTTTTTATTCATAATCAATGTATTCTATGTTTAGGTCTCTTAGGTCGTTGACATTTTCATCCAAATACTCCAAAATCACCTCCCCACTCAGGTCTTCTTCCAAGATATCGTTCAGTTGGATATCTTCAAAAGAGACCATTTCAGCAAGTTCATAGGAGCTCATGTCGATACGGTTGTTGTCAAAATAGGTATCAATTTCGGTATTTGCCAAATCGTCAAAACCAATAGGTTCTGCACCGGAATTCCATATACCGCTAAAAACCAAGATAAAAACGGCGGCCACTGCTGCAGCGCCGTAATAAAAATACCTTTTGGGCCTTAGTCGAACAACCTTGCCCTTTTCTTCAGTGGTTCTGGACAAGATATTGGGCACCACGGTTTCAAAATAGTGTTCAGGCACTCCAAAACCATCCGTTTTTGGAATAATTGACTCCTCTTCCCCTGCCTCATGTTGGATGCGGTCCTTCAATCGGTCATGGAAACTTTCAAAGTAACCTTCCGGAGTGTTGAAACTATTTTTTTTGTCCTTTTTCATGTTATGTTTTTGACCTTATTTTTTTATAAAGGTTTAATCTGCTTTAAGATACGCTTCAATTTTCTTGACTGCCAAGTGATAGGAGGCCTTTAAGGCCCCAACCGAGGTTTCCAGTACTTCGGAAATCTCCTCATATTTCATTTCCTGAAAATATTTCATGGTGAACACCAGTTTTTGCTTATCCGGAAGTTCCGCTAACGCCTTTTGCAATTTCAATTGGATGGCATCCCCCTCAAAATATACATCCGCTTCCAGATTTTCAACCATTCGCTCCTTGAGTTCCTGATCTCCAATGCCCATTTTTTTTGACTTCTGTTTCAGAAATGTCAATGACTCGTTGGTGGCTATGCGGTACATCCAAGAGTACAGTTTACCGTCCCCTTTAAAACCATCAATATTGCGGTACACCTTAATAAAGGTGTTCTGTAGCACATCGTCAGCATCGTCATGGTCCAGGACAATCCTACGGATATGCCAATAGAGGCGCTCTTTGTAAGTGTTCACCAACACTTCAAATGCCTTTGCCTGGCTTTCTTTGTCCTTAAGTTCCTGTACTAAGGTTTCCTCAGCAATCAATGGTTTGTTCAATTTGATGCTTTGACTAAGGTACGGGGAAAAGGTTTAATATTATAATCAACAATAAACAATGGACAATTTACAATGCTGTCAATGTGAGCGTAGACGAGGGGGAGCGATGAAATTTCAACTTCTGACTTCTTAGAATTATGATGTAGCTAACCTAAATTTATTATGCATGCATAATAAATTTTTATATATTTGGATTCACCAAACTGGTTCTATGAAAGATTTGACCATTGATCATGCCCTCAGGGCCACATGGCAAGCCGTAAGCAAAATGTACAATGAGGAAGCCAAGAACTATGACCTAACCATGGCCATCGGTTTTACCCTGCTGAGCATAGACCCCAAAGGAGGAACCCCTAGCACCATGCTGGGACCCAAAATGGGGATGGAGGCAACAAGCTTATCCAGAATATTAAAGAATATTGAGGAAAAAGGCTATATCGAACGAAAACCCAACCCTAATGACGGCAGGGGCGTACTCATATACCTTACCCCACTCGGATTGGAGAAAAGGGAAGGATCCAAAGACGTGGTACTTCGTTTTAATGAGGTAGTCAAGGAGCATGTCTCCGAGGAAGACCTCCATGGCTTTTTCAAGACAATGGATGTAATCAACAAACTTATCTCCGATAAGAAAATCTATATAAAAACAACTAATAATTAATTTACAAACCCGCACATGAAAAGGCGTATTAACAAAGTTGCCGTAATTGGCTCCGGAATTATGGGAAGTGGCATTGCCTG
>JAGQZL010000039.1 GCA_020434915.1 Allomuricauda sp.
ATGCTGGCAAATAGCAGCCCAGGACCGAGTGCTTTCAACAATGCTTTCATTCAGTTTGAGTGTTAATTTTCGAATGGAAGATATGTTTTTTTGCTGAAAGTTGGATCAGGACCTTCTTGGCTTGAGGATTTTGTATAAATGAAAGAAAATGGGACATGTTGAACTAACAAGATGATGGGTGTTTGTTGATTCAAACGTTATAGTTGTGATTTTCAAATTGAAAAAGGGAAAAATTGAAGCTTGGTTCCTTATTTTGTCCATAGAAAAAGTATCTTTAAAAGTCATTAGTGTTTCACCATCCCGAATGTTGTTGGCTGTTTTATCTGCAAAAATGAAGGAAATGTGGAAGTGAAAATGCTGATTTATAGCTGATTAACTATCAAACCTATTAATAACCAATGCAGATTATTGAAAATTCAACTGTTTACGATGCCATTATCGTGGGATCGGGAGCAGGGGGTGGAATGGCCACAAAAGTACTTTCCGAAGCCGGACTGAAGGTGGCCGTAGTGGAAGCTGGACCCTTTTTTGACCCGGCGTTGCCTGAACATCAAACCCAATTGAAATGGCCCTATGAGAGTCCACGAAGGGGTGCCAGTACCCGTTTTAGGCCATTCGGGGATTTTGATGCCGCCTACGGTGGTTGGGACATCGAGGGCGAGCCCTATACCCAAAAGGATGGCACCCAGTTCGAATGGTTTCGTTCCCGTATGTTGGGAGGTAGGACCAACCACTGGGGACGTATCTCCCTCCGCTTCGGACCTAAGGATTTTAAACACAAAGATATTGATGGCCATGGCGAAAACTGGCCCATCGGTTACGAAGATATTAAGCCCTATTATGATAAGGTGGATAAGCTAATCGGCGTATTCGGGACCAAGGAGGGCTTGCCCAATGATCCCGATGGATTCTTCTTACCCCCACCAAAACCAAGGTTACACGAACTCTTTTATATAAAAGGGGCAAGAAAGAGCAATATTCCGGTCTATCCATCAAGGTTGTCCATGCTTACCAAAAAATTGAACAATGACCGTAACGTATGTTTCTATTGTGGGCAATGCAATAGGGCATGTCAGGTATACGCTGATTTTTCGGCAGGGACCTGTTTGATCTTCCCAGCACAAAAGAACGGTGGGCAGGTTGATTTGTTTGTCAATTGTATGGTGCGCGAAGTAACCACTGATGAGGAAGGTAAGGCCACCGGGGTTTCCTATATCAACAAAGAAGACAGAAAGGAATATAAGTTAAAAGGAAAAGTAGTGGTATTGGGAGCATCTGCCTGTAGTACGGCACGAATCCTATTGAACTCCAAAAGCAAACAGCACCCCAACGGATTGGGTAACAGTAGCGATGTGGTCGGTAGGTACCTGCACGATTCCACAGGGGCGGGTAGGGCTGCCTTTGTGCCGGATTTGATGAACCGCAAAGTATCCTATAACGAGGATGGAGTAGGTGGAATGCACGTGTATTCCCCATGGTGGGGCGACAACTCCAAATTGGACTTCCCCCGTGGTTATCATATTGAAGTATGGGGTGGTATGGGAATGCCCAGCTATGGCTTCGGATTCAACGTGAACGAGTTCAACAAATTCTTTGGAACCAAAGTCGGGGGTTATGGAGATGTGTTGCGTAGTGATGCCAAAAAATATTATGGGGCCGTGGTTGGAATGGCCGGTAGGGGTGAATCCATCGCCTTAAGGGACAATTACTGCGAAATTGACCCAACCGTGGTAGATGAGTTTGGTATTCCTGTATTGCGTTTCCATTACAAGTGGTCACAAAATGAGATCAACCAGGCCAAGCACATGCAAGATACCTTCGAGGAAATCTTGGTGAACATGGGCGGGGAACCTTTGGGTGATAAGCCAGGCAAGGATACCAATTACGGATTGCACAATCCTGGGAACATCATCCATGAGGTGGGAACCACTCGAATGGGTGATGATCCCAAGACGTCGGTGACCAATAAATACCAACAATTACATGATGTGGACAACGTGTTCATTGTGGATGCTGGACCTTTTGTCTCACAGGCGGACAAAAACTGTACGTGGACCATTTTGGCCCTTTCCATGAGAGCTTCGGAATACATTGTGGATCAATTGAAACAACAAAACATTTAAGGAGATGGACAGAAGAAAAAGTTTAAAATCGATTGTATTGGGAACCGTCGCAGGCGGACTTGCCATGCACGGATGCAAACCGGAAGCTGGAGCTGAGGAATTGGTGGAATCTCCAAAAATCACCTACCCTGGAAGGGTTCCACTTGAAGAGGAATTGATTGCCGAATTGGAAGCAGAACAGTTTTTGAATCCACATGAAATTGAAACATTGACGGTGCTGTGTGATTTGATTCTGCCAGGGTCTGAAGAATTTAAGTCGGCATCCGATGCCAACGTGGTGGACTTCATCGAGTTTATGGCCAAGGACAATGAATCTTTCCAGCCCGATATTAGAGGTGGGATCATGTGGTTGGACCATAAGTGCAACACAGAAAATGGGGTGGAGTTCAAGACCGCCACTGTGGAGCAACAAAAGGGCCTATTGGATGAGATTGCCTTTTATGACCCTGAAGTGCCCTCCAATGAGCGCCCGTTCGAGATCAACTTCTTTTCATTGATCCGTAACCTGACCATGACCGGTTTTTACACCCACAAAATCGGGATTGAGGAAATCGGTTATAAAGGAAACATGCCCAATGTTTGGGATGGGGTGCCCCAGGATGTTTTGGAGCAACATGGGGTTGCCTATGATGAGGAATGGTTGGCAAAATGTGTGGACCAGAGTAAACGTGGTATCATTGCCGAATGGGATGATGAGGGAAATCTTCTGACTTAACGGCCAGCAATAAAAATAGAGTATAAGCCTCTTCACTTTGTGAAGAGGCTTATTTTATTAGTTACTATTGGTAACAAGAGCAATATGCTTGCTGTCTTTGGACCAACTGGGCACATTGATGGTGCCCTGTCCGCCATAGATGTAGCCAACAATGGTGGGGATACCTCCAGAAGCTGGCATTAATCGAATGGTGCAATGTTTGTAAAAGGGATGGCTTCCAAACTCAATAGTAGGAGGAAAGGAAATAAATACCAGCCATTCACCATCAGGGGAAACATGTGGAAACCAATCTTTATAGCCAGTGTCGAACGTCAATTGTTCAGGGTCGCTACCGTCCGGTTTCATGCGCCACAATTGCATATTGCCTGTTCGGTTGGAGTTAAAATAGATGTACTTGCCGTCTGGGGAATATTCAGAGCCATCATCCAGGTTCTCGGTATCCGTTAACTGTACTTCTTTCCCAGTGGCCACGTCCACACTATAAAGGTCATATTTGCCATTTCGCTGCCCTGTGAACAGCATCAATGTGTTGTCCGGGGATATCCCATGGAGATAAGAAGCACCAACCCCATCTTTGGTAATTTTCCTCGGAAGAGAATCTCCCGCAGGGTTCATAATGTAAATGGCCGAATCTCCCCCATCATCCTGATTATGGTTACTGATGCCCAATATACGCTCGTCAAAGGAAAATACATGGTCATTGTTGTTGTTCACGGCAAAACCTGAATTGATTTGTGAGATTTCATCGGTTGCAAAATCATATCGATACAAAAAACCGTTGGAGTTGAACACAAGCTCCTTATCGTTGTTGACCCAATTGGGGGCCTGGATGGAATGGGCGGAATTGAAAAGGACCTTTCGGTGGCCTGTTTCCACATTCAGGATTTCCATGTTACTGCCAAGGTAATCCCGATAAGGCTCAAGATCCTTCGGGGCAGGTTTAATGATCCGTACATTGGAAAAAACCGCTTTTTCCATCACTTCAGGATTGTGGGAACAGATATACAACCCTACAAAAACCTCATTCCTAAGATTTACATCTTCAATTTTCACGGTGGTGAAAGGTTTTCCAAACTTTGCTGTTGACATGTAGTAGACCCCATCCCTTCGTTCCAGTTGTACCACATCCGGCGCTTGGTCGGTAGAGATGACCTCTTCCGTTTCCCCCGCTGTTTCCCTTCTGAATTGCAACGAGGTCAACCCATCTCCATGCACCGATGCGTTTACGTGGGGCGAATCGGCATTCAAATTGTTTCTAACAATCCAACCAATCTTGCGATGGGGATCCACACCTTCACCCACGAACCGGATATGGGCTCGTAGGACAAAATCTCCTTGAATGGATTTGTACAGGTATTGAAATTCGTCCGCATTGGCCCACATGTTGGTCCCCGATCCCTCCATTGTGTATTCCTGCATTCCGGGATCATAGGCCACGGTTCCTGAAATGGCTGGTTGCCCTACGTTGGTCTGATGGTCAAAAATCCCATATTTGTTAAGTGGAGCTGGCAGTGAATTTTCCATAAAGGGAGTTTTGGTTAATGCAAATCCGGAGAATACAGTGATGGATATGCAGAATAGCAGCAGTTTGTTCATTTTATGTGTGTTTAGTTTGATTCTCAGTTTGTTGGAATGGCAAAAATTCTCTAAAAGATAATCAAAAAGATGAATGGGTGTTTATGCAATAGGGTTTTCATACGTTATTGGTTGGATTTGCCAATTTCATAACATGGGGGTAAAGGGTGTTATAGGAAAATTCTTTAAATTTAAAGTGTTCGATAAAATGTTCCCTTCAACCTAAAGTCACTTCTTATGGCCATTCAATTTGTTGGGAACAAGACCAAACGCTTCCATTTTCTAGACCAGGGAATCCGAAAAAGTTACGTGCTCATTTATGGGGACGAAGTTGAAAATTTGCCGGGGAATGCCCTTACACAGGGCTATACCCCAATTCGGTATCGCGGACGAGATGGTGAAATGAAATCCCCAAGCTTGGTAAACAAACGAAGTCTGGAAATGTATTTTCTGGATGTGGGCCAGGGTGATGCCGCCTTTGTGGTGACCCCGAACAATACCAAGATTTTGGTGGATGGCGGATTGCGAGATCGAGCTCTGGGTTTCATTATCTGGAAGTACCGTTTGGACCAGCCCCAAAATACGGTGACCATAGACCACATGTTCCTGAGCCATGCCGATGCAGACCATGTAGAAGGCCTGATTCCCCTGATAGAGCATCCGCAGATAACGGTCAAGAATATTTACCACAACGGGATTGGTCTGTTTGAATCCGGTTTTAATACAGAATTGGGGGATGAGGTGAACGATGAACTGATGACCAAACACGATTCACTCAACGATTTGAACGGACTACATCTAAAAGGCACTTTTAAGGATTGGGTAGATGCGGTAAAAGTGGAGAATATAAATTACCATCGCTTGGACAGCACTTCAGGAATCTTGGATGTAGGTGACCCCGATATCCGCGTAGAGATTTTGGGGCCCATATTAAACCCCAATGGTTCGTTCGAGTGGTTTGGAGGTAAGTCGCATACGATTAACGGGCATTCGTTGGTGTTCCGCATGTCCTACAATCATGTGCGGACATTCTTTTCAGGCGATTTGAACATTGAAGGAAGTGAACTGCTCCTTTCCCAACCAGATGGTGCCCTTAATGTAAATGCCCATGTGTTCAAGGCGCCCCACCACGGAAGTCACGAGTTTGATCCCGGTTTGTTCCAGGCGGTCAACCCGATGGTCACGGTGGTATCCTCAGGGGAGGTGCCGGACCACGGACATCCCCGCGCCAAATTTTTAGGGGCCATTGGCAGGGCGGTAAGGGGAAAGGAACCTTTGCTGTTTTCTACCGCTTTGTCCGCTTTGTTTGTGGATGCGGGAGATCAGGTACACATGGCCACTGCCATCATTGATGAACCTACCACCTTGGGGGATCTTGATTTTTCTGTTTCTGCATCCAACACCGTGGCCAGACGACGCTTCAAAAAATTGTTGCCGGGCATTATCAACGTACGTACCGATGGGGAGTATATTTATTCATATCGGAGGGTACAAATGGGATATCAGTGGGAGTCCTATAAAATGAAATACGAGCATTGAATTGGGCAACTTTCGGTATTTTTAATGATCTAATACAATGCTCAATTTGACTTTTATGTTTTCGTTTTAGCATAAATTTGTCATGCATTTCACCTTATTTTTTCTATAATAGCAATTGAAATAGGTATTGTTGAACTAATGGAGATTGTACAAATTATAGCAGCGTTTAATTTTTTGTTGGCAACCGGATTTATCTGGTATAACAAAAAAAAATTGGACTCCGCCACTTATATATTCTCTTTTTTTCTTTTGGGCAAAGGAATTACGCTACTAAGTAATGGTCTTTTGACTGGTGAGCTATTTCCCCGGTCCCCTATTTTTTACCAACTTGGGGTTTTGCTAAATTCTTTTCTGTTCCTGTACCCTCCTTTTTTGTATTTATTTGCTTTGAACATTACCAGAGGAGATATTTCTTTTAAAGAATATAAGCTTCATTTTGTGCCCTTTGCACTCTTTTTGTTGCTCAATGTGATAACTGTGCTATACATGGTGAAATTACTCCCAAGTGCTTCTTTTGAGTCATTTCTGGTGATCAGGAATGCATTCCATAGTTTATATTTTCTTCAAGTTATTGGATACACCATTGCCGGTCTTTGGATATTTCAAAAATATAGGGCCACATCGAAAAAAAGTCGTGAGGTTTCAAAATGGATCAAGGTCATACTGACCACATTTTTGCTGATTTGGCTTTTGTTCATGCTTAACACGATTTTGGCTGATTTTGCATTCCTGTCACAATTGTTCCTGGTACTGGGTATGGTGTTGTTAATGGTATTGGCCAACATTACCCTATTCATGTTATTTTCCAATCCGGAATACTTTTACAATAACTTGACTCCCAAGATTGTCAAATCCTACTCCAACGATACCATCACAAAAAAGAAATATGAAACTTTGTGCAGGTTGGTCCAGGAAAAGGAACTTTACAGGATTCCGGATTTAAAAATTGGTGACCTTTCCGAAGTTTTGGGGGAATCTACTAGGAATACTTCAACCTTGATCAATACTTTTTTTGATGGAAATTATTACGATTTCATAAATACCTATCGCATCGAAGAAGCTAAAAACCTTCTTGAAAATGAAGATCAAGATGTCACCATTTTGTCCATTTTATATGATGCCGGGTTCAATAGTAAATCGGTGTTCAATACGGTATTCAAAAATATGGTAGGGGAGACCCCTTCATCCTATCGCAAGACCCATATTGCTTCCAAGTACGGATAGCAGAGCGGTTCTACCTCAAGTTCCATTTGTGTTAAACATCGTTAAATCCAGGTTCTGATTTGTGCAAAATCAGGAATCAGGTCGATTTTCACCTGGTCAAAAAATAGTTTTGCTTCAAAATAATTAAAAAAGGCCGATGGTTTTGGTGATCCAAAATTTAGGTCGATGAAGTAAAATGAGACCATTTTTTAAAAGTATTTTGGCAGCTTCCATATTCAGCTCATTTTCATATGGTTATGGACAACAAATCAATGAAATTGCCCCGGAAGCTTGGATGGCAGATGTTGAATATCTCGAACGTAGTGTTTCGCAAACCTATCCTGATTTTGAATCCAATCCTGGTGCAAAGGAGTTCCATTCTGAGTTATCACAATTAAAAAGTGGGCTGGCATCAAAATCCGATACTGAAATCCTATTTGGGATACAAAAAGCATTGGGGGCTTTGGGGGATGATGGATGTAACATCATACCATTTCAAAAAGCCTTAAACACAAAAATTTTGCCTGTTTCCATATACGCATTTGAAGAAGGATGGTTTATCTGTGATGCCAAGAACAAAAATTTGATAGGAGAACAATTGACCCGTATAGATGGTATGGAGATCCATGAGGTGTTTGAAAAATTAAAGCCATATCTGAATGGTGACAATGAGTATTACAAGCAAAGATTGTTCGGGATTTATGGACTTGTGCCCGAACTGTTGAGAGTGGCTGGTGTTAATGGGCCTAAGGGTAAAATCGCTATTCATCTTGCATCAGGAAAGATTGTTTCTGTTGATGCGGAGGAATTGTCCGAATACAGCAAATTGAATCGCAAACTGCCCAATGATGGATATTTTTCATTGAACCAGACCGACCATAAGAACAAGAACTATTGGTTGGAATACCTCCCCGATGGCAAAACGTTGTTTGTTCAGTTTCAGCAGATATCCAACAGCAAGGAAGGGCCTTCGTTCAAGAAAATTGTTGAGTCGATTACAGATGGGATATCATCGGGCAAGGTCCAAAAAATAATTTTGGATGTTAGATATGGAGGAGGCGGAAATGGGTTTAAGTTGAAGCCGTTGACCGATTTGCTGAGAGATTCCGAGCAGGTAAATCAGGATGGGAACCTGATTGTTCTTACGAGTAAGGCCACAAAAGGGACCCTGCTTGAACTCACCTCCATTTTAAGATTGAACACCAAAGCTGTGATTATTGGTGAACCTACGGGTGAGGGACCCAATACAGTGGGGGATGTCAAATACCTTCAATTGCCCAACTCTAAAGTGAATATTTCGTTGACAAAAATATTTTGGCCTACAAGCTGGGATTTTGACGGGCGTACCACCCAATTTCCTGATGTGCCTGTATCGTTCACTTTTAATGACTATAAGAACGGAGGAGATCCATGGCTCAAAGCTGCTATGGACTATAAAGTTGAGACAAGAAAGGAAGCCTTGAATGGTCAATTATTGGAATCCTTGGCTAGTACCTATACCATCAATGGCCGAAAAGTCTCTATCAAACAAGAAGAAGGCAGATTGTGGATCCAAATGAATCGAAAAATCAAAAGCTTTTTTGAATTCAAGGCAGAACTTTTTCCAGAACATGAAGGGGTCTTGGGCAGCAGTATCAATAATGTTAAGCTTCACTATAAAACCCATGAAAATGGGGATATATCGCCATCTAATTTGGAATGGAAATCCAAATTAATACCAATTGAAAGATAAAGATCGGCATTATCAATCATCATCAATCATCATCAATCAAAAATGGACAGCAAAATGGAACGAAAGTGTTTTTTGACCATACTGTTATTAGGTCTATGTCAAGTGATGCAGGCATATCAACTTGATACTAGAGAATCGTACCAATACCAAATGGTTAAGTCGACCAGCAAGATTATGGTGGATGGCACGGATAGTCCCGGTGAATGGGCATCTTATCCGCAAATAGGAACAATGTACAATCATAATCCAAGCGACGAGGGGGAGGCTGCTTATAAGTCGGATATTAGATTGACCTATGATGACGGCCATCTTTATATTCTGGCGAAACATTTTGATGATGGAAACAGAATCATTCAATCATTACAAAGGGATTCGGATGAAGCACATTGGGGAAGTGAATCATTTACCATAGCCTTAGACCCCATCAACGAGAAGCAGAGCGGTATCTTGATTGGTGTTAATGCAGGTGGGGCAAGAGTTGATGGGAGTCTATTGGTGGAACCGGGACTTACTACCTACACGGATTCTTGGGACACAAGTTGGTTTTCGGCTACCAAACAGTATGAGAATTATTGGTTGACGGAAATTGCGATTCCGTTCACCAGTATTCGTTACAATGAGGACAATTTGGAATGGGGCATCAATTTTATAAGGGGGCACAAAACAGAAAACTACTATTATACTTGGACTCCCTTCCCCATAAATTTTAACGGAATCGATGTGAATTATATGGGTACCCTGAAATGGAATGAAGTGCCCAAAGTAAAAAACAAGATGGCTTTTTTAAAACCCTATGTCACGGCAAATTCCCTTAAGGATAACCAAGTAGTTGATGCAGATGACAAAAATTCTTTGGATTTAGGGGTGGATATCAAATTGCCCATTACAAAATCATTGAACGCAGATGTGGCCGTAAATCCCGATTTTTCCAATGCGGATGTCGATCAAGAGATTACCAATATTACCCGTTTTGATATTTCATTACCAGAACAACGGGAATTTTTTCTTGAGAACGCCGACATATTCACAAATTTTGGAAGCTATTCCATTTTCCCATTTTTCTCAAGAAGAATAGGCCTTGAAACTCCTATTTTATACGGAGCACGGGTAACAGGGAACATTTCGAACGATCTTCGTATCGGGGTAATGAACGTGCAGACCAGGAAAGATGCGGAGGTTGATGCTCAAAATAATACAGTAGCCGCCTTTAACTACAAAGTTTTGAACAGGTCACAGATTAGAGGGCTTTTTGTGAACAGACAAGCCACAGGGAATGGATCCATAGAAGATTATGCCAGAAACTTCGGGGGTGAATTTACATATGTATCCAAAAAAGGAAATTTCAACAACACCATAAAGTATCATGGGTCCATTAACAACCTAAAGGAAACTGGGTCTTATTTTGGAATGAACGGGGGCTATGCTACAAGACGGCTTAGAGCAGGTTGGATTTTGGATATTATGGACAAGGATTATCAAGCGGATTTAGGCTTTACACCACGCTTGTTCAATTACGATGCGGACACGGAAGCTGTGGTCAGAAAGGGCTTTATTTTTGTGAACCCTTATGTTCTCTATAAGTTTTTTTCAAAAAAGGAACAAAGCAAGATTATTTTTCAAGGATTTAGATTTTTCCATAATTTTTTCTTGAACCCGGATGGTAGTCTTAATGAACGCGACAACAATTTAGCGTACGATATCTTATTTAAAAATACGTCCCAGATCACGATCATGGGGACTAGCAACGAAGTAAATCTAAGTTTTGCCACTAATTTTTTGGGTGAGGAATTCGACAATTTACCCATTGGCCATTATACATTCAACTCGGGCAGATTACAATATATATCCGACAGCAGAAAAAAATTTACCTACGATACCAGTATTTCACACGGGCATTTCTATAATGGCAGTATCACAAGCGTCGGTGCCACAGGTAATTTTCGTTTTGGTCACTGGGGAAGATTCGGTCTGTCATATAATTACAATGATATCCGTTTGCCCGATAACTTTGGAGAGCTGGATTTACATCTTTTCCGGTTTCGTGGAGCATTCAGTTTTACAAACAAATTGTTTTTCAACAATACTATTCAATATAACACACAAAGCGAAAATTTCAGTGTGTTCTCCAAGCTGCAATGGCGATATGCACCACTCTCCGATATTTTCTTGATCTATAATCAAAATAACGACACGAACGGATTTGGATTAAAAAACAGGTCCATCATATTAAAATTGACCTATCGCTTTGCGGTATAAAATGAAACGGATACATCATGAATGGAGCGGTATCCATACTCATTTCAATATTGGGTCATACCCGGGTAAAAGCTCAAAAAGACACCGTTTTGGTGTGCGATGTCAAGATTGAACAAATTGTAAAAAATCAATACTAAAATCAAAAAACATGAAATCAAAACAATACCAGTGGATCATTAAAAAGGCACATCTTGTGCTGTTTGCCCTACTGATCAATGGGAGCCTGTTTGCCCAAAGAATGGAGTATTATCGGCATTTGGTATTTCGGGAATCTCCCTATTCCGATATTCGGGGCAACCACCAAATTGATAGGGAAACATCGGCCAAAGAAACCCATTACAGGTTTGTTTATGATGATAAGGACAGATTGGTAGAGGTGTCGCACCGGTTGGGCGATTTCATCATCAATGACAATGATAATTGGGACAGCTTTATTTGGTTCGGCTCTAAAATGACCATTGAATATTCCAATAATCAAGAAGTCAGATACTACTACAATCGATTGGATGAAAGAATTGAAGCGCATGGTAAAATGTACAAGGCCGTTTTCACCTTGGATGAAAATGGTAGGCGAACCTCGGTAAAGTTCTATGACAAGGATGGAAAACCTTCTGAGAATGCTTGGCATATCCATCGGTATGAATGGACGGATTTGGGGGATGGAAATGTTCTGGAAAAACGCTTTGATCTAAAAAATGAATCGCAGCCCATTCGGCCGGATTTTACTTTTCATGCAGTGAAATTGGAATATGGAAACGATGATCTGTTGGATTTTGTCCATCATTTGGATGACAACGGTAATTACATCAACAATACCATGAAAGCGGGGATGGACCGTATCGTGTACGATCAAGAAGAAAATTTTTCACGGTGGATGGTCTTTGACAAGGATTTGAAACCGGTTGAGGGAAATGCCCCCGAATGGGCCATTGGGGAACATTTGTACGATAGCAGGGGGAACAAGGTCGAATTAAGGGGGTTTGATGTTACCGGAAGAAACAAGGCCATGCCCACGGGAGTGGCGAGGGTATTGAACACCTATGATAGGTTCAACAACCAAGTGGAAGTGAAAATACTCGACTTGGACGATAACGTACTTGAACATGTGAAACGGGAGTATAGCAAAGATGGAAGACGAATTACATGGTTGCGGTTTTATGATGCCGAAGGAAACCTGACCGTTCATCCCCGTGCCAAATTTGCCCAAATGAAGTTTGAATATGGGAAGGATGGGAGCATGATAGGAAGGAAGTTTTATGATGATAAACTAAATGAAGTTGAAATTTAAGACTAAGAAATGAAAAGAATATTGACTATTGGTATTTGTGCTTTAATGGTGGGCTGCCATAACACCCCTAAGACTTTCTTTGATCAATACGAAGAAACATTTACACCGGTTAAATTGGGGGATGGAAGCCTATCCAGGGATTCCGTTCAATGGAACAATGTCTTTGTGGAAGAGACCCAAGAACTTTATTATACAAAGAGTCATGCCACAGGGGCCAGTATCCATAAGTTTGATTTGGAGGATGGGGTGTTTGTGGATAGGGGTAAAGTAAATTTACAAGAAAATGCCATCCTTTCCGATGTTCATATTGCCCAACAAGGAAATATGATGTTGTTTGCTTCCACTATGCTGGAAAACAATAACGATACCATCGGGGATTGGAATATTTGGAAGGCGATCAGACAAAGAGGGATATGGCAAAAGCCCGAACTTTATTTTTCAAGACCCATGTCGGAAAATGAATTTTATCCCACCTTGACAGAGAGTGGAAATCTTTATTTTACCATAGCACCCCACGGTTCCCAAAATGGGGACATTTATGTGGCTGAATTTGTGGATGGCAAATATGATGAGCCAAAACCGTTGCCACAAACCATAAATTCATTGGCAAACGAAGGGGATGCATTTGTAGCTCCGGACGAAAGCTATATGTTGTTCGCAAGTTTTGATAGGGAACAAAGTCTGGGAAAATCGGATCTATACATAAGTTTAAGGAATGCAGAAGGAGATTGGTTGCCTCCGGTATGGTTGGGTGAAGAAATCAATTCTGATGGGTATGATGGGAGCCCCTTTGTGACCATGGATGGCAAATTTCTGATTTTTACCAGTAGTCGTGGTAGCTCTGATGAAAATACCTTTTTCAACCATTATATTGTAAGGTTTGATGCGGAAAAATACCGAAAGGATGCGCTCAGTTTAAAGAATTACCTTTCCAATATAGGATCGGAGCCACAACGTTTTGCCCTTGGAACCATATCTGGGATGACGATAGAGTATGGGGCAAGTCTGTCCTTAATGGGGAATGAATTCTATTTTAGCAGGGCAGCACCAGATTTTTCCGTCAGAACAATAATGCGATCGGTGTTCGAGAATGGTAAATTCCAAAAACCTACCGAGGTTTGGACCGATACCTTTGTTCAAGATGCAAGTGATGTCCAGATAAGTCAAGATGGACAAAGCATGTTGTTTAAGATGAACGGGCAAATACCTGATGACTCCCTTCGAACGGATGGCAATATATGGAGAAGCCATCGTGTGAATGGGGACTGGCAATTGCCTGAAATGTTGACTGCTTCCATAAATTCGCAGCTTGGGGAATACTATCCGATGCCGACCAACTCGGGCAATCTATATTTTAGTAGACAGCAAAAAAAGACAAGCTACGACATTTATATGTCGGAGTTTGTTGATGGAAAATTTTCAGATGCGGTCCGGCTTCCAGATCACATCAATACAGAATTGTTGGAGTCTGATGCCTATGTGTCGCCCGATGAGTCCTATATGATATTTGTGCGCATGGATGCTTCGGATGGCTTGGGTGTTTCCGATCTTTATATTTCTTTCAATGAAGATGGAGTATGGTCGCATCCGATCAATATGGAGAAAATCAATAGTGAAGGGGTTGATGGAAGTCCTTACGTTACCCCGGATGGAAAATATCTTTTTTTTACGTCAACTAGGGGTTCAAGTACCCCGGATAAATTTGATGGACATTTGGATATCTATGCTGTACGTTTTAATGTAAAGGATTGGAGTTGAGCAAATAAACAATTTCGAAGAAAGTGCGATGGCAATTCATACGCAAACGGTTGTATGGTTCCATTTTTGTAAGTACAGGTTAAATACAAGGAAAGTATAAGGAAAACAAAACAAAAAACCCTGAAAATCAATAGATTTCAGGGTTTTTCTGTACCAAGGCGGGACTTGAACCCGCACGGGCATAATGCCCACAGGATTTTAAGTCCGGCGTGTCTACCAGTTCCACCACCCGGGCAGGTGATAGTTAGATTTGCCGGTAATCTAAAAATAAAGCCCCGACAGGTTATCTGCCGGGGCTTTGAGCGAAAGACGAGATTCGAACTCGCGACCCCGACCTTGG
>JAGQZL010000003.1 GCA_020434915.1 Allomuricauda sp.
CGTAGCTAAAGATGTTCCAAATGATTCCCTGCACAAAGATTTTGTGTTCGTACATAGCGATCAGGGCTCCCAAGCTCTTAGGGGTAAGCTTGTCTATTAAAATGGTATTGGTGGGTTTGTTCCCTTCAAACACCTTGAACGGCATCAATACATCAAGCTCCTCCTTTGCCAGGTTTTGTCCTTCCAGTTCAGACCTTACCTCATCCGGGGTTTTCCCGTTCATCAGCGCTTCGGTCTGGGCAAAATAGTTTGCCATCAATTTATTATGATGGTCCACATCGCCATGCAGTGATTTTTTGAAACCAATGAAATCCGTTGGAATCAGTTTAGTCCCTTGGTGAATCAGCTGAAAAAAGGCGTGCTGTGAATTGGTCCCGGGCTCTCCCCAAATAATGGTCCCGGTCTCGTAGCCCACTCTTTTGCCGTTCCTATCCATGCTTTTCCCATTACTTTCCATGATGCCCTGTTGCAAATAAGCTGGGAAACGGTGCAGGTATTGTGTATATGGAATGATGGCCTCGGTCTCGGCTCCATAAAAATTGTTGTACCAAACACTGATCATGGCCAAGATCACCGGAATGTTCTCTTCAAAAGGGGTTTCCTTAAAATGAACATCCATTTCGTGTGCCCCTGCCAACAGCGCTTCAAAATTCTCGTGCCCTACGGAAAGGGCAATGGACAATCCCACGGCACTCCAAAGGGAAAAGCGTCCGCCCACCCAATCCCACATAGGGAACACGTTCTCATCTGCAATTCCGAATTCCTTTATTTTTTCCAGATTGGTGGAAACAGCGGCAAAATGGTCGGCTATATCCTTTTCTGAAGCACTTTTCAAAAACCATTTTTTAATGGTCATGGCATTGCTCAGAGTTTCTTGTGTGGTGAAAGTCTTTGAAACAATCACAAAAAGGGTTGTTTCCGGATCGAGTTCTTTTATGATCTCATGAACATGGTCCCCATCCACATTGCTCACAAAGTGGACGTTTAAATGGTTCTTGTAGAATTTCAAAGCTTCGGTGACCATCACGGGGCCTAAATCAGACCCTCCGATTCCGATGTTCACAACATCCGTGAACGCTTTTCCGGTATGCCCTTTTCTTTCTCCTGAAATGACGGCTTCCGAAAAAGTCTTGATCTTGTCCTTTACCTCAAAAACTTCCGCTACAATATTTTCGCCATCCACAAAGATCTCTTGGTCTTTGTTGGCCCGCAATGCTGTGTGCAATACGGCGCGGCCTTCGGTCTGGTTGATCAATTCACCCCAAAAATAACTTTTGATGGCTTTCCCCAAACCTGTTTCCTTGGCAAGGTCCATGAGCAACGACATGATTTCTTCTGATATTCTATTCTTTGAATAGTCCACCAAGAAGTCGTTCCAAAGCAAAGAGAATTTTTTGCCGCGATCAGCGTCTTCCGCAAAATATTCCCTTAGATGGGTGTCCTTAGTATTATTATAATGTTTTGAAAGTTTTTTCCAGGCTTCTGTAGTAGTTGGGTTGATTGTGGGTAGTGCCATTACTGGTTAAGTGTTATTAAGGTTTCTTCGGGTTCCGGGTTTGGGTCAATAAACTCGATACAGTCCAACTGATCTTTGAGCGGCTGTATGTGGTCCATGTAATCTATACGTAATGAATCGGCTATGGGTTCTGCGGAAGGAAGCTCTTCACGAAGGGGATCCACCTGTCTGCCATTTTTCCAAAAACGGTAGCACACGTGGGGTCCTCCGGTGTTTCCGGTCATCCCGACCCATCCAATGACATCTCCTTGACGCACAAAATCGCCTTTTTTCACCTTTTGGGCCTTCATGTGCAAGTATTGCGTGCTATAAATACTATTATGCTTAATCTTAACATACTTTCCATTCCCGCCCCTTCGGGTAGACTCCGTTACAGTACCATCCGCCGTGGCAATTATTGGTGTATTTATTGGGGCTGCGTAATCGGTCCCTTTATGCGGACGTACTTTGTAGCCGTAGTATGCTATCCTACGTTTTAAATTGTAACGGGAAGAAAGTCGATACCCAAATTTGATGGGCGCCCTTAAAAAGGTACTTCTCAAATTGTTCGCATCCTGATCATAATAATCCAAAATGTTCTTTAAAGAGTCGGTCACATAAGGAAATGCATAAATGGTTCGGCCTTTGTGCTCAAAAAGAGCTGCTTTGATCGGTCCATACCCGGCATAGATACTGTCGTTGATATAACGTTCATCAAAGATGACCTTGAACTTGTCACCTTTTTCCAATTTGAAGAAGTCGATGGTCCAAGCGTACACTTCGGAAAGGGCTATGGTAACCCCGTAATCCACACCAAGATTGTCCATAGTCTCGGAAAGACTACTGTTGATAATGCCCCCCACTTCTTTTTCCACCAATCGAACCTTACGTCTACTCTTGTAGGCGACGGCCGTATCGCGGAAATCTACCACCGTATAATTGATCTTGTCATTTTGATAGATGAAGACCTTGGCAGCCTCGGTAGTGTCCTTGGATTTAAGGATCAGGTAAGGCTTGCCAACATTAAACTTGCGCACATCGAAGGTATCCCTGAAATTTTCTGAGATAGCGGCAATTTTTGGGTAATCCACCTTGTTCTTCAACATAAGTTCCCCAAAACTGTCGCCACTTCTGACCGTATCGTGCACCACGTTATACTCGTCCAGATTAAATCCGTAATGCAAAACTGGCGGTTTTTCAATCGGCTCCACCTTTACCACTTCATCAACCGGTTCCTTTGTCTGTTTACACGACACCAAGACCATCAGTGTCAATATTGCCCCAATAAATTTCTGCATTTCCCTATTCCTTGTGTTCCTTGTTTTCTGGATTAAAAATATGGTCCACCCATTGTTTTCCCCAGGTATCCATCTCATAATCTGAGTACAAAGTTGGGAAAAATATTATTTTCTGAAAACTGGGCGGCAAATATCGTTTCCAATTGGTGCCTCCTGTGGCATCCACATCCTTGCCTTCCTTGGCCAAATAGCGGTAGGCAGACCCCATATGCATCAATGGCCAGTTTACATTGGCATTTACATCCAAGTCTTTCAAAGCTTGGATAAGTTCTTCGTTGTTTTTGGATTCCTCGGGCAGTTGTAGGTATTTATGGTAAATGGTACTTTCCTTTACTTGGTTGGCAATACGAAGGAGCCGCGGTGTATATCGAATCTCGAATTGCTTCAAAGTCAGGGTTTTTTCGCCAGTAGATAGGTCTGTTGCACCCTTTTTCCAATAGATATGCTCGTAAAGTTCCTCAATATTCGTTTTTGAAGAATAGGAATCCCTTTCGGAGGTATGCACCAAATTTTCCAATGGGGTGGCGTAAAGCTCAATCATCCTATATTGTGCCGATTGAAAACCACTGGCCGGCAGCAACGCCATTCGGTAACGCAGAAACTGTTCCCGTTCCATACCTTTTATCATGATGCCAAAGGATGAGATCAACGCCTTGAAATAGTTGTTGATCCTTCTGACTTTTTCAATAAAAAAAGGAACATCCTGGGATTTGTCCTCCACAATCTGCTTTTGTTCGTGGAGAATGAGCTTAAAGTAAAGTTCGGTAATCTGATGGTACATGATGAAGATTTCCTCATCCGGAAAATGGGTCCGGGGAACTTGAATGCTCAATAAGGTATCCAAGTGGATGTAATCCCAATAGGTGAGGTATCTTTGGTAGAGCAGGCCATCCAAATACGAACTCAGATCCTGCCCTGAGTTCTTGTACTTTTCCTCAAGCTTGTTGATCTGGGACTCAATTTTTGCATCGTTCTTCATGAATGCAGCTACGGTTTCATAATTATTTTGAACTGGTTCCGCAACCCATTGTACCCATCCAGATCGGCTTTCAAGGAACCAACGGCCAAATCTGCCTTTATGCGAATGGGTATTTTGTTCAGGTCATTGGAAACCCAGAGGGTAAGACTCTCTTTTTCCTTAAAAACCCGACCGGACTGAACCAACGGCCTAAATTTAAGACATTCCACTTTGCCGAACTTGGTTCTTAAGATTTCTTTTCCCAAATATTTCAACTGGAACCTGAACACCCCATCATCATCAAAAAGCATATCCAGATCAATGGCCTGGCCTTCTTCAAATTCCTCCAGATTATAATTGTTCCTTAAGTAATAAGATGCGGATATCAAGTCTTGGATACCATTATGTATAGGGATATCCATTTGTTTATCGTTCTTGAAATCCTGGAGGATGGCCTTACCTTCCTTGTAATCGAAATCTATCTGGATATCCTTGGTATAGCCTCCTTCATCTATTTTTCTGATAAACTTATAGGGTTTGCTGTTCCTGCGGCCAAAATAACTTTCATAGGTATCATCCACCTTAAAAAAGATACTGGCAAAACCAGTTGTTTTTCCCCGTCCCACTACATGGTATACAGGAATACTGTCCAAAGTTTCTGCGGTAAGGTGCATGGTGGCATAACTGGCATTCAAGATTCCATAGTGTATCCTGAATTTGAGCCATTCCCCAGATTTGAACGCTGGTCTGGTCTTTTGCCCTGCCATTGGCAAAAAGATAAGAAGGAAAAGTAAGGGCAATAACTTTTTCATAAGCAATTTTAACTGTATAAAAATAGCAAATTCACAGTTGGGGCCATTCAGTTTACGTATACTTAAACAAAACTTGTTCCAAATTAGTATAAATAAAAAAAGCCCAGTCTTAAAACTGGGCTTTTCCTAAATAACCAACCAAACTTTAAATTATGAAAAACCAATACTTAAAGTTATAAGGGAACCACCCCTTATCTGCTCCAAATATACAGCAAGCTTTTGTAGGAAAATGAGTTTTTAACGGACTTTAACTTAACCTGTTGGAAATTGATGGTATTGCCCCTCTTTTTTGGCAAATTATTAAGAATTTTGGGATGTTGGCCCTATACCCCGTTTTAGAACCAGTACCCGACACTAAAGAAAATACTGTCATTATTTATCTCAGGAGACCAAGAATAAAAGATTTGGATAGGACCCAAAAAGGATTCAAACCCATAACCAAGACCATAACCGGAAAAGCTGGGTTCCTTGAACCAATCCCCTGTTCTGAAAAGGTCGTCCGCCACATTGGTAAAATTGGCCGAAAAAAGGATGTGGTTCTTTGGGATAACCTCATAATCCAACCTACCGTGCGCCTTGACATAGCTGTTGCCCGGGAGGCTCAAAAAGTCATATCCGAAAAATGGCACAAAGTTGTTCACAAAGTCGTTCCCAAATCCTCCGAGGACAAAATCAAATGATGTCACCGAAGAAGTTCCCAACTTTACTCCTCCTTCATTTTCAAAGACAAATGTTAGATTGTGGCTTAAGGGAAAGGCCAATCCCAACTTTGCCTTTGCAATGGCAAACTCCTTAAAATTCTCGTTGTAATCCGACGAAAACAAATACCCATGAAAATCGCTGTCGAAAAACAATCCTTTACTAGGAAAATATTTGTCGTCATAGGTGTCCAGCGTAATCTTTGAAAACGCATTGAAATAGTTTGAATTTTCAAAGGTCGTTGTCCTATTGGAACCGGAGAATACACTTTCCGTGTCTTCTTGGCCCAATGTTCTTGTACTATAGCTTAGGTATTTGTGCTCTACGCCCAAGGTGAAGGCAAATTCCTCCTGAACCACTGTTTGCAGGTAGATTTGATTGGTAACATCTGTAACATCCATGGTGATCCTCTGGATATTGGGATCGTTCGGCACATTGTAGTTACCCCGAATCAGGGAAAAATCCACTTCAGAATTAAAGTCGGTCAATCTGGAATTCACCCCAAAACTCCAATAATATCCTTTATCAATGTAGTATTGCATATTGTATCGAATATGGTCGCCCAGCACAAAATCAAAGGAAGCAACGTCATCCTTCATCAAAAAGTTCTTCTTCGTAAGGTTGATCAAAGCTGCACTTTTGTACAAATCGTCATAATGTGCGGAGACCTTCAGGAACATTTTGGTGGGGTTCTCCTTTAATTTCAGCACCAAATCCGTTCCCAATCCGTTGGAAATCAAATCATATCGAATCGCCTTGAAGTTTCCCGTGGCAGAAAGATTGTTGATTCCCTGTTTTAATTCCTCAAAAGAAATCTTCTCTGCAAGGTTGAACCTCAATTTACCCTTAATATACCCCCTGGTATAGCGATCATTCCCCTCAATGATCATTCTATTGATGGTAAGGCTGTCCATCACCTGAATCTTTTTTCTGGGTTTGGGCACATAATTCTGTGCTTGGGCAATCTCCCTCAATTCATCAATCTTTGTTTCGGCAGCTTTTTCACCACTAGCTACAATTTCCTTTCCTTTTTCAAAATCGATTACGGAGAACTCATCAATATCCGGCCGGATATAAATATCCGTTTCCATGGATTTTTTCCTCATATCGTTCACCGTTCGGTAATTATTGATTTGAAGAAGAATTTCCGTTGCCGATGAAAGGGATTCCCTGGTGGACAGGTCATGCTGCACATCCACTCCTATGATGAGATCGGCACCCATCTCCTTAACCTGATAAATAGGGTAATTGTTCACCACACCACCATCAATCAAAATGGACCCATCAATTTCCGAGGGCTCAAAAAGTGAGGGAAAGGTACCGCTCGCTACAATGGCCTCCGGCAGATACCCGTTGTCCAAAAGAACTTCTTCGCCGGTTTCCACATTGGTGGCCACACATATAAATGGGATGGGTAGTTTTTTAAAGTCATGAATGTCCTTTACATGAAACAACAACTGCACCAGCATGTTGTAGATGTTTTGCCCACCTGAAATGGCCTGTGGGAAACTCACTTTAAAATCGGTAAATGGTAGGGCAAGCGCATAGCGCTCTGAATCTTCTTTTTCATAGAAAGTCTTGGCACCTCTGGGAACATTGTCCTGGATAAGATTGGTGAAATCCGTGTTCCTGAAAATGGAATCCAACTCCTGTGCAGAATACCCGGATGCATAAAGCGCTCCCACAATGGCGCCCATACTTGTGCCACCAATGTAATCCACTTTTATTCCCGCTTCCTCTATGACCTTCAAGGCCCCGATGTGCGCCAGCCCTTTGGCCCCGCCTCCACTCAGAACAAGGCCTACTTTGGGTGGGGTATCGTTCGGAACGTTTTGTGCACGACCCAAAATCCCCAAAAAGGTGAACAAGATGATGACTACTGTATTCTTTATCTGCATCGTTTACTCAATGAAAGGATTTATAGATTTTTTTTGCTTTGGCCATCCCAACCGATTCTGCCAAACTTTCAACGGAAGCTTCCTTTATCCGTTTTACGGATTTAAAGTTCTTCAACAATTGCTCGGCGGTTTTTTTACCCACCCCATCAATATTTTCCAATTCCGAATTTATGGCCCCTTTGCTTCGCTTGTTCCTGTGATGGGTAATCCCGAACCTATGTGCTTCGTTTCGGAGTTGCTGGATGATCTTCAACGATTCCGACCTCTTGTCCAAATACAACGGCACTGGATCCTCTGGAAAATAGATTTCCTCCAATCGCTTTGCTATGCCCACAATGGCAATCTTGCCCCTAAGTCCCAAAACTTCCAGACTTTTCAATGCCGAAGACAATTGCCCCTTCCCCCCATCTATCACAATAAGCTGCGGCAACGGCTCATCCTCGGCCAACAAACGTTTGTATCTTCTAAAGACCACTTCTTCCATACTGGCAAAATCATCCGGTCCTTCCACGGTTTTAATATTGAAATGGCGGTAGTCCTTCTTGGAAGGTTTGCCATCCTTAAAAACCACACAGGCGGCCACGGGATTGCTTCCTTGAATGTTGGAATTGTCAAAACACTCAATATGTCTGGGCTCCTCGGAAAGGCGCAGGTCGGCCTTCATTTGGGCCATGATCCGTTTGGTGTGGCGGTCCGGGTCTGTAATCTTTATCTGTTTCAGTTTGTCCTGTCTGTAAAAACGGGCATTGCGCTCCGAAAGTTCCAGAATCCTCTTTTTGTCGCCCAATTTGGGCAAACTTACCTTTACATCTTCTTCTACATCCACCGGGAATGGCAGGTAGACTTCCCGTGATTGGGACTTGAACCTTTGCCTGATCTCCGTAATGGCCAACTGAAGCAATTCCTCATCGGTCTCATCCAGCTTTTTCTTGATTTCCAGGGTATGTGATCGAATGATGGAACCATGGGCAAGCTGCAAGAAATTGATGTAGGCATGGGTTTCATCGGATATGATGCTGAACACATCCACATTGCTGATCTTTGGATTGACCACCGTGGACTTAGCCTGATAGTTCTCTAGGATATCGATTTTGTCCTTTACCCGCTGGGCCTTCTCAAACTCCATTTGTTCGGCAAATTCCTTCATCTGACTTTTGAAGGTCTGTAGGGAATCCTTGAAGTTCCCTTTGATTATTTGACGGATATCCTCTATCTGGGAATGGTAATCTTCCTCACTTTGAAATCCTTCGCAGGGACCCAAACAATTCCCCAAATGGTACTCCAGACAAACCTTGTACTTGCCCGCTTCAATTTTCTCATTGGAAAGATCGTAATTACAGGTTCGTAAAGGGTATAGGCTTTTTACAAGGTCCAAAAGGGTACGCACCGTCTTCATGCTGGTATAGGGCCCATAATATTCAGATCCATCCTTGATGAGCTTTCGGGTAGGAAATACCCTGGGGAAACGCTCACTCTTAATACAGATCCACGGATAGGACTTGTCATCCTTCAGCATTACATTGTAACGAGGCTGTAATTTTTTGATCAGATTGTTCTCCAACAACAGGGCGTCCGACTCCGTAGGTACCACAATGTGCTTAATGGTGTGGATCTTCTTTACCAAAACCCTGGTCTTGCCGTACCCTTGTTTTTTATTAAAATAGGACGACACCCTTTTTTTAAGGTTTTTTGCCTTTCCCACGTACAGAATCTTCCCTTCGGCATCATAAAATTGATAGACCCCGGGGTTGTTGGGCAAAACACTTATCTGAACATTCGTGGATGTTGGGTTGGACATAGTACCTTTTGAAAAGCTACGGATTCGACTTTGTAACAAAGTTAAGTTTTAATTGCAGTGTTTCCTGTTAAACTTGACCTGCTCCTATTTTGCATTGATAAATGTCATATATGGATTCATGGGAAACCGTAAAGTGCTATGGACCAAATTATCCATGTAATTTTTATGGATATTCCACGACTATGGTTTTACTGTAAAAAAACTATGGAAAACCTACAAATCCACTGTTAAGATTTGGTCTAAATTGTTAAACAGTTGTGAAAAATGGTGCATTTCATCGATAAAATGTGCATTTCGTGGTGTATTTTCCAATTGTTTTACCTACATTTAACGATATAAATACAGTCCTATGGAAAACTATGTGATTGTTTTGGGAATGTACCTGATTTTGATGTTGTTCTTCAAAATCTTTTTCTCCGTTGCAACAAAAGGAGAATAAAATACCATTGCCCCCGAACAACCCCTAAATCTTCAACATTTAATGTTGAAACATGAACTAAGAAAAAAATACAAAGATCTGAGAGCTGCGATCAGTGCTTCAAACGCCTCGGATTTAAGTTTGATTTTAGCCAATCATGTACTCCAAATCCCAATCTGGGATTTTTTTTATTACCACATCTTTCTAAGTATTGAAGAGAAGAATGAGATTGATACCATTCCTCTCATGACCCTCTTGCAAGGCAAGGATAAAAATGTGGTGGTCCCAAAAATGTCCGGTGAAACCTCCTTGGAAAACTACCTGATTACTGACAGTACCGCCTTCAAAAAAAATAGCTGGGGAATTCCGGAACCCATAGATGGCATTTTGATACCCGAAGAAAAAATTGATGTCGTATTTGTTCCCCTTTTGGCCTTTGATGTGAAGGGAAATCGGGTTGGGTATGGAAAAGGGTACTACGATACCTTTTTGAACAAGTGCAGAAAGGAAACCATAAAAATTGGACTTTCCTTTTTTCCGGCCGAGGATGACCTGATTTCAGATGTACATGAAAATGATGTGAGACTGGATTACTGCGTCACACCGGAAAAGGTCTACGAGTTCTGATCGGCGGTTTCCTCCGCTTTTTCTTCCTTCTTCTGCGCACTTTTTGGAAAGGCTTTTTTATTGAAGACAATCAGGATACCCACTCCCGTGCTGATGGCGGTATCGGCAATATTGAAGACCGGCTCAAAAAAACGGAAACGTTGCCCTCCAAGGGAAGGTACCCAGTCTGGCCAAGTGGTGTCTATCAACGGAAAGTACAGCATGTCCACCACTTTACCATGGAAAAGACTACCATAGGGTTGATCGGCAAAGAAAGAGGCCACCTGCCCATCACTGTGATCAAATAGGATTCCGTAGAAAACCGAATCGATGATATTTCCGACTGCTCCGGCAAAAATGAGTGATACGGCCAAGATCAATGTTCGGTTCGATTGCTTTTTAATGATGTCCCAAAGCCAATACCCAATACCAAAAACGGCAAATATTCGGAAGATGGTCAGGACCAGTTTCCCTACAGATTCTGAAATAGGGAGCAAGTCACTTAATTTGGTCCCCCAAGCAGCTCCTTCGTTTTCAATGAAGAAGATTTTGAACCAACTAAAAACAGTATGGGATTCCCCTAAAATAAAGTGGGTCTTGATGTAGACCTTGGATATTTGGTCCACCAACAGGATCAAAAATATAAGTAAGAGGGATTTTTTTAAACTCATTTATATCGTAAAGCGGTTGCAAAAATATGCATATTATTTGGTTTTTATAAGATGGATGTTCCCTTCCACCGACTTCAGTACAAATTGGTTATGCCCAAAAGGGATGATACCGTCCTCTATATGCCCATACGAAGTTTCTGCGAGGATATCCCCATTGGGTATGGTAAGCCAAATATCTCCTTTCTGGGTCAATACCTCCACCGTTTCGGAAACGTTGGTAAGGGTGCATCTCCCATCCGAAAGTGTTACACTCAAGTTTTCATACTTTCCCGTGGCATACACATCGCTATTGGTACCAAAAATGGCGACATCCATGTATTCCGGCACACTTACCTCGATGGCTATGGACACCACTTTGTGCGCACTAAGCTTGTCGTTTGGGTTGATGAAAAGGGGTTGAAATCCAGCGCTGATCAAAGCCGTGGTGCCACTTTCCTCTATGGAAATGAGCAAGTCTTTGGCATATTCCCCTTCTATACTGGCAGATACGGTAACCTCATCGGTCCGGGCTGTTTTTAAATCTACGCGGTAGCAGTACTGGGAATCTATCTGAATAAAATCGATGTGGGAATCAATAAATGCCTTCTTTACCAACTTTTGTCCACTTGCGGACAACATGGCCAGAAACAATGCTATAAAAACCAATCCCCTCATAAACAAAAAACGCCCTAAGGCGTTTTTATTAATTCTGCATGTTCTTCGCCTCAATGCTCAATGTGGCATGGGGAACCAACTTCAATCGTTCCTTGTTGATAAGTTTTCCGGTAACTCGGCAAATACCATAGGTTTTGTTCTCAATGCGCATCAGGGCATTTTTAAGGTCACGGATAAATTTCTCCTGACGGATCGCCAATTGTGTATTGGCCTCCTTGCTCATAGTCTCCGATCCTTCTTCAAATGCCTTAAAAGTTGGCGAGGTATCATCGGTTCCGTTGTTCCCATCGTTCATATAGGAGCTCTTCAACAGTTCCAAGTGACTTTTTGCCTTCTCCATTTTTTCTTCGATCAAGGTTCTGAATTCTTCCAACTCCTTGTCTGAGTATCTAACTTTTAATTCTTCTGCCATGGTTAATGCTTTTGAATAAACAATTTGGTATTCACTTCATCAAAGGCAATTGCAATGCCTTCTTCTAGTTTTTCTTCAAAATTAAGCTCTGCGGTCAAGGTCTCCGTTTTGATGTACTCCTCGTTGCTGGAAATGGCGTTTTCCACAAAGCCGTCCTTCAATATTTTTATGTCAATCTTGTCGGTCACTTCAAATCCGGACTCTTTTCGAAGGTTTTGGATCCTGTTCACCAATTCTCTCGCAATACCCTCTTTTCTCAAGGTCTCATCGATGGTGACATCCAGCGCTACCGTAAGCGGCCCGGAACTTGCAACCAACCAACCCTCAATGTCTTGGGAACTGATCTCTACATCGGTTAACTGTAAATTAACGCTTTTATTTTCCAATTGCAGTGTTAATTCTCCCTCTTGTTCCATTTTTTGGATATCCTCCTGACCCATTTGGGCCACCACTGCCGCAATGGCTTTCATATCCTTACCAAATTTCGGGCCTAACACCTTAAAATTGGGTTTTATTTGTTTCACCAAGATTCCCGAAGCATCATCCAAGAGTTGAATTTCCTTCACGTTCACCTCGGATTTGATCAAATTGGACACCGCTTCAATATCCGCTTTTTGTTCTTCATCCAAAACCGGAATCATGATTTTTTGCAAGGGTTGGCGTACTTTGATCTTTTCTTTCTGACGGATGGAAAGCACCAAAGATGAAACTTTTTGGGCCAACTGCATTTTACGTTCCAATTTTTTGTTCACCATGGCCGGGTCATGGACCGGGAATTCTGCCAAATGGACGCTTTCAAAACCTTCCTTACCGGACACGGCATCCAAATCCTTGTAGAGTCTGTCCATAAAGAAAGGCGCCACAGGGGCTGAAAGTTTTGCCACGGTCACCAAACAGGTGTACAAGGTTTGATAGGCAGATATCTTATCCTGTTGGTAATCCCCTTTCCAGAAACGCCTTCTGCTCAAACGTACATACCAGTTGCTCAGATTTTCCTGGACAAAATCGGATATCATTCGGGATGCCCTTGTAGCTTCATAATCTGCATAGGCCTCGTCCACATTCTTGATCAAAGTATGGAGTTCCGATAAGATCCATTGGTCTATTTCGGGCCTGTCCTTCAAGGCAATATCGGCCTCAGCATAGCTGAATTCATCAATATTGGCGTACAAGGCCATAAAGGAATAGGTATTGTACAGCGTTCCAAAAAATTTACGCTTTACCTCAACCACGCCTTCAATATCAAACTTTAGGTTGTCCCAAGGGTTGGCGTTGGAAATCATGTACCAACGCGTGGCATCGGCACCATGTTCCGGCAATACTTCGAAGGGATCTACCGCATTGCCTAATCGTTTAGACATTTTCTTGCCTTCTTTGTCCAAAACCAGTCCGTTGGACACCACATTTTCATACGCTATGCTATCAAAGACCATCGTGGCAATGGCATGTAGCGTATAGAACCAACCTCGGGTCTGATCTACTCCTTCCGCAATAAAATTGGCAGGGAAGGCAACACCTTCGTCAATCAATTCCTTGTTTTCGAACGGATAGTGCCATTGGGCATAAGGCATGGAACCACTATCAAACCAAACATCGATAAGGTCCGACTCACGTTTCATGGGTTGCCCGGATGGAGACACCAAAGTGATGCCATCCACAATATTCTTGTGCAAATCGATTTTGTCATAGTTGGCTTCGCTCATATCACCTACCACAAAATCGGCGAACACATCTTTGTCCAACACACCGGCTTCCACGGCCTTGGCCATTTCTGCTTTCAACTCTTCCACGGAACCGATGATCATTTCTTCCTTGCCATCCTCCGTACGCCAAATAGGCAATGGGATGCCCCAATACCTTGATCGGGAAAGGTTCCAATCGTTGGCATTGGCCAACCAGTTTCCAAAACGGCCCTCACCAGTGGCCTTGGGTTTCCAATTGATGGTCTGGTTCAGCTCGAACATACGGTCCTTTACATCGGTTACTTTGATGAACCAAGAATTCAACGGATAGTATAAAATAGGTTTATCCGTACGCCAGCAATTGGGGTAGCTGTGCACATATTTTTCGACCTTGAAGGCCTTGTTCTCTTCCTTTAGTTTGATGGCGATTTCAACATCCACCGATTTCTCAGGGGCTTCGCCATCGTCATAATATTCGTTCTTCACGTACTTGCCGCCAAACTCTTTCATTTCTGGCCTGAACCTTCCCTGAAGGTCTACCAAAGGAACCGGGTTGGCATTTTCATCCAACACCAACATGGGCGGCACTTCTGGCTCGGCCTGCTTGGCCACCAAGGCATCATCCGCACCAAAGGTGGGGGCAGTATGCACGATACCGGTACCATCTTCCGTGGTCACAAAATCCCCGGAGATTACTCGAAACGCATTCTCAGGGTTTTGATAGGGCTGCACATAGTCTATCAATTGCTCGTATCGGATACCGACCAAGTCCTTCCCAACAAAACTATCACCGACCCAATACGGAATCTTTTTATCCTCAGCTTGGTAATCCTTCAAATCCTCCTCGGTTTCCACCGCAAAGAACTTACCGCTGAACTGTTTCCCAACCAATGCCTTGGCCAGCACCACTGTAATCGGCTCAAAGGTGTACTGGTTAAAAGTTTTGACAAGCACATACTCAATTTTGGGCCCAACCGTCAACGCAGTGTTGGAAGGAAGGGTCCAAGGCGTGGTCGTCCAAGCTAAAAAATGGATATCGCCTTCCACATTCTTCAAGAAATTGGGGAGGGATTCTTTTTTTGCCTTAAACTGGGCCGTAACCGTGGTATCCGTCACATCCTGGTAGGTGCCCGGTTGGTTCAACTCGTGCGAGCTCAATCCGGTACCAGCCTTTGGCGAATATGGCTGAATGGTATAGCCTTTGTACAGCAATCCTTTGTCATAGATTTGCTTCAACAACCACCAAACAGACTCCATGTACTTGGGTTTGTAGGTGATGTAGGGATCATCCATATCTACCCAATACCCGATTTTTTCGGTCATGTCGTTCCAGACATCCGTATAGCGCATTACCGCTTTTTTACAGGCGGCGTTGTACTCCTCAACTGATATTTTTTTCCCGATATCTTCCTTAGTGATGCCCAATTCTTTCTCCACACCAATTTCGATGGGCAGTCCGTGGGTATCCCAACCGGCTTTTCGTTTTACCTGATAGCCCTTCATGGTCTTGTACCTTGGGAAAATATCCTTAATGGTACGGGCCATCACATGGTGAATCCCAGGCATTCCATTTGCAGAGGGCGGGCCTTCGTAAAATACATAGCTTTCCTTGCCTTCCCTTGTGGAAACACTCTTTTCAAAAATTCCATGGTCCTTCCAAAAGTCCAGAACTTCTTCCGATACTTTAGGCAAATCCAATCCCTTATATTCCGCAAACTTCATAACCTGCTACTTCTTCTCGAATTCAAGTTTGCAAAATTATAAATTTAGATGGAAATATGGGCTACCTGCGGCAGGAAGAATCTGCTTAACAGCCTTAACCTAAATATGATACCCAAAAAAGCTTCTCTTCACCCATAATTCTCTATCTTGTCTGGCTATTAACACTAAACCATTTTGTAATGAAAAAAGTAATTATTGGAGTTTTGGCGCTTACCTTGTCGATGTCCGTTCTAACATCTTGCAAGGAAGCAAAGGATAAGGCTGAAGAGGCCAGTCAAACCTTGGAAGAAGCTGGTGAAGACCTTAAAGATGCAGCGAATGATGCCGCAGATGCCCTAAAAGATGTTGGCGAGGAAGCCAAGGAAATGGGGGAGCAGGCGTTGGACAGTATTAAAAAAGCAGGGGAAGAAACCATGGATGCCGCCAAGAAAGCCGGTGAGGATATGAAAGAGGCCACCAAAAAAGCCATAGACAGCATCAAAATATAAGTGGTTTGCCTCAAACTATTTAAAAATGCCCGGGAATCCGGGCATTTTGTTTTTAAAATACATACCCCACTCCCAAAACAAGATTGGTGCCGGGTGAGGCAATTCCCGAAGAATACATCCTATACCTTTGGTTGGTGATATTCTCCAATCCCACGCTGGCCTTTAGGGCATTGGTAATTTGATATTGTGATCTAAAATTCAGGGTGTACCATGATGGAGAATACGGATTGCCATTGGCGTCCACCGCATACATATAATCCTTACTCTGTTCTGAAAGCGCAAGGTCATCATTACTTACTTCGCCATTGTAGTTGAAAAACACATCGGCTTTCAATTTCTGGTCTTGCCAGATTAAATGTACGTCCCCAAACGTAGGGGCCGCATGACGCGCCGGACTGTCCATTCCATCGTCATCTTCTTCAATTCCTTCCGTAATGGTCAGGTTGGAAACCAAGGACAAATGGTCATCAAAATAGGCTTCCACACCAAACTCAAATCCATACACATAGGCCTTGGCCGCATTTTGAATGGCCTGCACGTTGCTGGGCTCCCCATTGTATTCTATTTCATTTTGACCGTTGAAGGTAAAATCCCTTCGTACCAGGGCATCCACCAGATAGGTATAATATGCAGATCCTTTTAAGACCACTACGTCATTGAAGTTTTTGCGCAATCCCAATTCGCCATTATAGGCATATTCCGGCTCCAAATCGGGGTTGGGAACGACTACGGAGCCAGGCTCGGAGTCAAATATTTTACCGATATCATCAATATTCGGGGCCCTGAATCCTGTTGAACCGTTCAAGGTGACCTGAAAATCGGACCAAGGGAGCCAACTGAATCCCAAACTTCCTGTTAATGCTCCTGTTACAATATCGGCTTCATCAAATGGGAAAGGATAAAAGGTCTTTTCAAATTGGGCATCCACCCAAACCTGACTGTACCGGATTCCGGATAGCAGGGTAAAATTGGGCTTCAGCTGATATTCGCCGTTCACATAGCCGGCCAAGGTCTGCCAAGTGGCACCATCGGGATACCTAGATGCCGTTTGTTCCACTTCTTCCGTTTCAATATTTCTCATACTTCCATTGGAACCTACCTTGTTGAATACGTATTCCGCACCATAGAAAAGATGAAGGGCACCCATTTTTTTGTTCTCAAAATCCAGGTTTACGGATAGGGCGTCCACTTTTTCCTGGGTAGAATAAAGCTCTACATCACCAAAACCTCGGTCATGTCTACTTTCCTCAAAAAACTGGTAGGCAGTTGTGAGCTTTACCCCGTCATAGAACTTGTTTTTTCCTTTTTGGGTTACCTGAAAATTGCCCATGAACCATTTCTGGGGGCCGTAGTACCATTCTGCCGAACGAAGCCCTAGCCCATCCCTGCTTGGTCTGATCAAACGATCATATCTGGAATAATCAGAAGTCTCGGAATAGTACAATCCAACGTCATAGTTCCAAGAACTGTTAGGTTTATAGGTAAATTTTTGAAGTAAGTTGAGTTGATCATACCCTGAGGTCACCTGCTTTTTGGGATCTTCATTGACAACGAGCATATCCATTCCGTTTTGGGTGACAACATAGTTGTTCCTTAGGTAAGAATCCGGGCCGTGTTCCCCCATTTTCAAATCGCCAAAATCATTATAGGTAAAGCTGGTATAGGAAGCCCATTTTTTCTTTCCAAAGTTAAAATCGACATGGGCCGTATTCTCGTTGTTTGCCGTTGCATACCGGTAATTCACATTACCTGAAAAGGCCAAGCTATCGGTATAGGAAAAATGGGGGGTCATGGTATAAAAGCTCATTACACCCCCAATGGCATCGCTACCATAGATTACCGAGCCGGGTCCGAAGGTAATCTCGGTCTTTTTGATGGTGAATGGATCAATGGAAATTACATTTTGAAGATTCCCTCCCCTAAAAATGGCATTGTTCATCCGAACACCATCCACAGAGAGTAATATCCGATTGGTGGCAAATCCCCTTATCATGGGGCTACCTCCCCCAAGTTGACTTTTTTGTACAAATATTTTTCCGCTGTTCTGCAAAAGATCCGCAGATGTTTGGGGCGCGGTAAAAGCTATACTTCTAGCATCTAGAGTTTCTATTTTCTGGGGGACGTTCTTTTTTTGTTGCTCCCATTTGGAAATGGACATCACCACTTCTTGGAGTTCTTCCGTCTTTAAACTAAGATAAAGTCGGTTGCCACGCCTTGCCAACTGGTTTCTGGTTGTGACGATGGTTTCATAACTGATGTGTTTGAAGGTGATCTTTTCATTTTCCAAAAAAACTCCCAAGTTGCATTTACCGTTGGCATCTGTAATGGTGGATTTGGATTGATCCTTGTTAAAAATGGCAATATTGTCCACAGGTTTGCCAGAATCGGCATCCAGCACGGTTACTTCTTGGGCATAGAAAACGAATGAGAAAAGAAAAAAAATAAGGGTTAAGATTGGTTTTAGGTTTTGCATTTTTAGGTAAACACTGCATTTAGAACAGCAAGAGACTTCGGTTCCCTGAATCCGTGCACATGCAAACGGTAATACAGGATGACCATTTTTAAGAGTTCCCGCCTGTTAGACTTAGTTAGTTGCATCGTGTTTAATGCATCAAAATTCGTGCCCAAAAACTTCTTGAAATTTTCAAGATTTTCACTCTGAATCAGTGGGTTAAGCGAAGGAGAGGCGCTGAAACTCCCTTCCTGCAAATCAAAAAAAGGCAAGTTTTGCATGGAAGTGTCCGGATAGAAGCCCAAAAACTTGGTGAGATTGAGCAAAAACAGAATATGAAAATTTGGGGAAGGGGGGTGCACATCCAACCAATGAAGGGCATATTCCAGATAATTGAAAAGACCTTGGTCCTGTTCTTCCTCCTGAATACCATTCCCTAGCATTTCCGCTAAAAAAAGTACTACACTGTTCTTTACAATATTCGTATGCAAACTCTGGTAAGGCATAGAAACTTTTACCTCCCGAATACTCTCAAGAGTACCTTTGTTTCTATGATTGGCCACAATCTCCAACTGCATGAGCGGCATAAAATACGCAGGTTTCAACTTTCCCCTTTTGGAACTTAGGACTCCTTTCAACAAATAGGATTTAATCCCATCTGATTCGGTGAAGGCTTTTACAATAAGACTGGTGTCCCCATATTTTAAGGAAGAGAGTACAATGGCCTTGGTTGTTACTTGCATGGGCAAAAAAAGAGGCGGTTACCAGAAGTGTAAAAATAACCACTACTTCCGGTAACCGCCAACTAAAATTATGATTGGTACGCTGTGCCTAGATCACACCTTGGGCCAACATGGCATCTGCAACCTTTACGAAACCAGCAATATTGGCTCCTTTTACATAATTGCAATAGCCATTTTCTTCTTGTCCGTACTCGATACAAGAATCATGGATATCCGCCATGATCCCCTTCAAGCGCTGGTCCACCTCTTCGCGCGTCCAACTAATACGCAACGAGTTTTGGGACATTTCCAAACCAGAAGTGGCTACCCCTCCAGCATTGGATGCTTTTCCGGGAGCGAATAAAATCTTGGCATCATGGAACGCATGGATTGCTTCTGGTGTTGAAGGCATATTAGCGCCTTCTGCCACGGCAATACAACCATTTTTGATCAAAGTGGCAGCATCATCCCCATGCAATTCGTTTTGGGTGGCACATGGAAGTGCCACATCACAGGTCACTTTCCATGGGGTCTCCCCTTTATGGAACTCTGCAGAAGGATATTTGTCCGCATACTCGGAAATCCTGCCCCTTTTGTTGTTTTTCAAATCCATTACAAAGGCAAGCTTATCCGCATCTATGCCATCCTTGTCATAAATGTATCCACCGGAATCAGACATGGTCAAGACCTTTCCTCCCAACTGCAATACTTTTTCAGCAGCATATTGGGCAACATTTCCAGAACCTGAAATCACCACTTTTTTACCTTCAAAAGATTCTCCTTTGGTCTTAAGCATGCTATCGGCAAAATAAACGGTACCATACCCTGTAGCTTCTGGGCGAATCAATGAACCTCCCCAAGAAAGTCCCTTACCGGTCAATACCCCGGTAAACTCATTTCTGATTTTCTTGTACATTCCAAAAAGGAACCCGATTTCACGGGCACCCACTCCAATATCCCCTGCAGGAACATCGGTGTTTGGTCCAATATGTCTGCATAGTTCGGTCATGAAGGCGTGGCAAAAACGCATTACCTCATCATCCGACTTTCCTTTTGGGTCAAAATCGGAACCTCCCTTACCACCTCCCATAGGAAGGGTGGTCAAACTGTTTTTGAATACTTGCTCAAAGGCCAAGAATTTCAAGACACTTGCATTTACCGTTGGGTGAAAACGGAGTCCTCCTTTGTATGGGCCAATGGCTGAGTTCATTTGGATTCTATAACCACGGTTTACGTGTATTTCCCCTTTATCATCTACCCATGCCACACGGAACGAAATCAATCGCTCTGGCTCCACCATGCGCAAAAGGATATTTTTCCCATGATAAATGTCGTGCTGTACAATGTAAGGTATCACGGTTTCCGCCACTTCCTGTACTGCTTGAATGAATTCAGGTTCGTGCCCATTCCTAGCCTTCACCTCATCCATAAATGCTTTGATTTTTTCTTCCATAAACGGAGTAAAATTAGTTGTCCCTTTGCTTTGGCGCAGGGGCGATTATTAATGAATTATTAATTAGACGGCAAAATTATACTATTTCAATAATTTGAATATTTATTTTTTATAAATTTTTCAAAAATTATCAGTTAAGGGCCTGTTCCAAATCGGCTATCAAATCTTCCGCATCCTCAATGCCCACACTCAATCGGATCAAGGCATCCACAATCCCACTTTTTTCCCGTTCCTCTTTGGGGATACCAGCATGTGACATACTTGCAGGATGGCCTGCTAAACTTTCCACTCCCCCTAACGATTCGGCAAGGGTGAATATTTTTAATTGCTCCACAATTTTTACGGCATTCTTATAACTTCCTCCTTTGGGCACAAAAGAGATCATACCCCCAAATCCACTCATCTGTTTTTTGGCCACTTCATGGTTGGGGTGCGATTCAAAACCGGGCCAATAGACTTTTTCAACCTTGGGGTGCTTGGCCAAATATTCTGCAATGGCGGCACCATTTTCGCAGTGTCGCTGCATACGAACATGCAAGGTTTTAATACCGCGAAGGGTAAGGAAAGCATCCATGGGACCGCAAATGGCCCCGCTTGCTTTTTGAATGAAATACAATTGGTCCGCCAAATCCTTATCGTTGACTACCAAGGCACCTACCACCACATCACTATGGCCGCCCAGATATTTGGTGGCCGAATGCATGACAATATCCGCTCCAAGTTCCAAAGGCTGTTGTAGGTAAGGGGTGGCAAAGGTGTTGTCCACCGCCAACAACACATGATGCTTTTTGGAGATACGGGCCACCGCTTCAATATCGATAATATTCATCATGGGGTTGGTGGGAGTTTCCACCCATATCATTTTGGTTTTCCCATTGATCACTTCAGCTATGTTCTCCACATTGCCCATGTCCACAAACCGAAAAACAATTCCGTATTTCTCATACATTTTCTTGAAGAGTCTGTAACTGCCTCCGTATAGATCCCCTGTGGAAATGACCTCATCGCCTGGCTCCAACAGTTTGAGTAGGGCATCAATGGCTGCAAGACCACTGGCAAAGGCCATCCCGTAGGTTCCATTTTCGATACTGGCCACAGCATTTTCCAAAGCAGTCCTCGTAGGATTGCCGCTTCTGGAATATTCATATCCCTTATGCTCTCCCGGACTTGTCTGCGCATAGGTAGAAGTTTGATAAATGGGAGGCATGACCGCACCGTAGGCCTTATCCGGATGTTGTCCTCCGTGTATGGCTTTGCTATTGAATCTTAACTTTTTTTCGTTCATAGGATCAAAATTCTACCCACAAATGTATCGTTATCTTTTGGCGTAATCAATGAAGTCTTATTTTTGATGACCCTAAAACCCCATCTTCATGAAAAGATACCTCTTTGCCATTTTTTCCATCTGGTTCCTAATAGGTTGCGAAAGTGAAAACAAACTTACTTTTGATGAGCTCCAACTTCAAGGGGAAAACTGCAAGAATTGCCCGAAAATTGAAATCAATATCCCAAATGCCGTGGATGAATCCACCGTATCTACGTCCATTAACCGGGCCTTAAGGGAAGAAATCATCAGTATCTTATCTTTCAATGAGGATGAATCCATTGATAGCATGGACAAGGCCATTGCTTCTTTTACCGAAAGTTACAAGGAACTCAAGGCCAAATTCCCGGAAGAAGTGGAATGGGAGGCCCAAATAAATGGCGAAATCGTTTATGAGGACGCCAACATCATCACCCTGATGCTCAACTCCTATTCATATACCGGAGGGGCCCATGGGTACGCCTCTACATCCTATTTAAATTTTGATAAAGCTCAGGGCGCCGAATTGGAAACCTGGGAACTTTTTGAAGACCCTGAAGGTTTTGAGAAATTTGCGGAGACCAAATTCAGGATTCAGGAAAAAATTCCGCAGGACAAAAACATCAATACCACTGGGTTTATGTTTGAGGGCGATGCATTCCATTTGGCCCAAAATGTGGGCTACACAAAAGATGGTATCCAATTGATCTACAACCAGTATGAGGTAGCTTCGTATGCGGATGGGCCCATTGTTTTGACACTTCCGTACAACGAAATCAATTTGTACCTAAAGCGAAAGGTGAAATCCTAACGGTCTCTTTCCAAAGCTCTTTTTAGGGCAAGTATGGCACCCAAGTGCAATCCTTCGTGGAACACATTGAATGAAATTGCATCTTCGGCACTGGCAAGGGCAATTTTTGGCGAGGTCATGTACTCCTGAAAATTTTTGAACCTCCCATGTTCATAATCCAATTGAATGTGCTTGACGGTACTGAACAGATAGGCATCTATTTTTCCCATTTCGGTTTTGGAGGGCTCCCCATTTGGAAATGTCCCTTTTCGGTAGGTATCTATCAATTCCTTTTCTATGGTAAAGTCGCGTCCGCTTAACCCATACAACAACAACTGCGGGGTTACCACTACATGGGCAATGTTCCACCAAATATTGTTATTGAAGCCTTCAGGGATCCTAAAAAGGTCTTCCTTGGGGGTGTTCTGCAAAAAACCGTGCAATATTTTCCGGTTCTTCAAAAGGATATCGAATGATTTTTCCATGGTGAATTCAAAATTAAACTTAAATCATATCTATTTTTTTAGATATGTAAATATATCGCTATATTTGTCTCATGGATATAGTTGAGATAAATAAGGTTCTATCCAATAAAACTAGGGTTAATATTTTGAAATGGTTGAAAAACCCAGCGTTAAATTTTCCGCCCCATCTAGATATCGACCATTTTGATGACGGCGTATGCGTTGGCTTCATCCAAGACAAGACCGGGTTGTCCCAATCCACGATTTCAACCTATCTGAATTCCATGCAGAATGCCAAACTGGTGATTCCCACCAGACATGGCAAGTGGACCTATTATAAAAGAAACGAAGAAGTCATCCAGGCTTACATTGAAGCCATAAAAAACGAACTATGAAAACAATTGGAATGATTGGGGGAATGAGTTGGGAATCCTCAAAAATCTATTACCAGCACCTCAATGAAATGGTCCGTAATAAATTAGGCGGTTCCCATTCGTCAAAATGTGTGCTCACTTCCGTGGACTTTGATGAAATTGAACGTTTTTCCTTTTCAGGAGACTGGGACAAGATAGGACAGCTTATGGCAACAGAAGCCAAAAAACTGGATTCTGCCGGGGCAGATTTGATATTGCTCTGCACCAATACCATCCACCTTGTCAGCAATTACATTACCAAGGCCACCACAGTTCCATTCTTACATATTGCCCATGCCACGGGCGAGGCCATCCAGCAAAAGGGAATGAAAAAAGTAGCGCTCTTGGGGACCAAGTTTACCATGGAGGAGGATTTTTATACCAAGATTTTGAAAAACGATTTTGGGCTGGAGATCTTGATTCCAGATTCCGATGACAGGGACGCCCTGCAATCCATCATCTATAACGAATTGGTCAAGGGAATCTTCAAAGAATCATCCAAGCAAGTTTGTCTGGACATCATTAAAAAAATGAAGGAGCAAGGAGCTGAAGGGGCCATCTTGGGCTGTACCGAACTCCCCTTGCTCATTCCCGATAGCGAAGCCGCAATCCCAACATTTGATACGACCAAGATCCATGCAGGCAAAGCCGTTGAATTTGCACTATCTTAATATGAATTGATGGAATTTTGATTTCCTTTGTCAACCCAACACCTTGATCATGAAAAAAATTTACCACTTGGGCACTTGTTCCACTTGTCAGCGTATTTTGAAGGAACTGGAACCACTGGATGGAGTCCAACTACAAGAAATAAAGACAGAACACATTACCGAGGAACAGTTGGAAGAAATGAAGGCTTTGTCCGGTAGTTTTGAATCCCTGTTTAGCAAAAGGGCCATGCTGTTCAGACAAAGGGGCCTACATGAAAAACAACTTTCTGAAAGCGATTACAAAGCTTTGATTTTGGAGCAGTACACCTTTTTAAAAAGGCCTGTGATCCTTGTGGACGGACAAATTTTTATCGGTAATTCCAAAAAAACGGTCCAAGCAGCCAAGGAAGCCCTTCACCCATGAGTAAAAGAACCCTGGCCATATTGGCAGCCATTGGGGCCACAACCATTTATGGCATCAACCATACCGTTGCCAAAGGCGTCATGCCCACCTATGTGCAACCCTTCGGATTTATTTTCCTAAGGGTAACGGGAGCGGCCATTTTATTTTGGTTGATTTCTTTTTTTGGCCCCAAGGAAAAAATCGATAAAAAAGATTGGGTCCGCATTGTGGTCTGTGCCCTTTTGGGAATGGTCATCAATATGCTTTCCTTTTTTAAGGGGCTTCAGCTTTCCACCCCGATCAACAGTGCCGTTTTAGTGACCATCACCCCCATTATTGTAGTGATATTATCCGCATTCTTTTTAAGTGAGCGCATCACCTTGAACAAGGGGGTTGGCGTATTTTTAGGTTTTGTAGGCGCCATCGGTTTGATTGTATTCGGGGCCGAAACAAGGCAAGATGCTCCCAATATTCCCTTGGGCAATTTTTTATTCGTAGTAAATGCCACGGCCTACGGTGCCTATCTTATCGTAGTCAAAAAACTGATTGAAAAATACCATCCCTTCACCTTGATGAAATGGTTGTTTACCATTGCCATATTGATCAATCTACCCATTACCTTGCCAGATGTTCTTGAAATGGATTGGGCCAACATTCCTCTTTGGGCCTATGGCTCCATTGCTTTTGTTATTGTTGGCACCACTTTTTTGACCTATTTGTTCAATGTGTTCGCCCTTACGCAACTCAAGGCATCCACGGTAGGGGCCTTTGTATACATGCAACCCCTGGTAGGTATTTTGTTTGCACTGTTTTCTGGCAAGGACCATCTTACCTTGGTCAAAATCCTTGCGACCTCCTGCGTTTTGGTAGGGGTTTATCTGGCCAGTAAAAAACCGAAACCAAGAATTGGTTGAAGTTCTGATTTCCTTTCCTATTCTATGACCAAATCCTTTGGGGTCTGGGTGAATTTTCGGGTATCAGCCTTGGTCAATGTTTTAAAGTTCACGGATTTTTCCATGGTGTTGAAAGCATTCAGAAATTCATCGGGCAACCCGGTCAATCTCCGCTCTTTCAAATCAATCCAGGCACCCATCATCTCACAACGCGCAAAGTTCTTGCCATTGGCATCGTAAAAATTGTGAAGGAACTCGAAGAACATCCCATCCTCGCTCATTCCCACAAACTCCAAGGAGACCTTTACCGGTTTTCCGGGGAAAGCTTCCTTAAAATAATACACATGCTCATGGAATACCACGGGGCCGATGTTGTGGAGCGCCATACTTTTTTGGTTAAAACCAAGCTGGCCCAAATAGGCCATTCGTGTGTGGCTCATAAAATTGATATAGGCCGAGTTGGCCATATGTCGGTTAGCGTCCAAATCGCTCCATCTGATCTCAAATTCTTTAAAAAACATAGAAGGTTATTTTGTTATGCATGCATAATAGTTGTAAAAATACCATAGTTTTGAAAACTGCTTCCATTAAAAAGCGGAATTGTTTTTATTTTTAAACATAGTTTAACACTGAACCCATGAGTCAAAAAGCTGAATTCATCAAAGACCTTTCCTTACCTATAGTTGCCGCCCCCATGTTCTTGATTTCCGGACCCAAACTAGTCATCGAATGTTGCAAGAACGGTATTGTGGGTACATTTCCTGCACTGAACCAACGTACCAGTGAAGGTTTTGAAGAGTGGTTGATCGAGATAAAATCCGAGCTCAAAAAATTTGAGGAAGAAACCGGTAAAAAAGCGGCTCCGTTCGGGGTAAATCTTGTGGTGCACCCTACCAATCCTAGATTGGAGGCTGATGTAAAACTCTGCATGAAACACCAAGTACCCTTAATCATCACTTCCCTTGGAGCCGTTAGCATGGTAGTAGATGCCATCCATAGCTATGGTGGATTGGTTTTTCACGACATCATCAAAAAAAGACATGCGGAAAAAGCTGCGGAAGCCGGCGTGGACGGACTCATACTGGTTTCAGCTGGGGCTGGAGGCCATGGAGGCACCATCAATCCCATGAGTTTGATCACTGAAGTAAAAAAGTTCTTCCACAAAACCATCTTGCTTTCCGGGTGTATCAGTACGGGACGGGATGTTGCCTCGGCATTACAAATGGGAGCTGACCTGGCCTATATGGGTACTCGATTCATCAACACGGAAGAGAGCAAAGCTCCAGAAGAATATCGAAAAATGATCATTGAAGCGGGAGCCAGTGATGTGGTCTACACTGCATCCATTTCTGGGGTGCATGCCAATTTTTTGGCGGCTAGTTTAAGAGCTGCCGGCATTACCGAAGAAGATTTGAAAAAGGACACCAAAATTGATTTTGGCAAAGAACTGAACACTGAGGCAAAAGCATGGAAAACCATTTGGTCCGCTGGTCAGGGGGTCACCTCCATTCAAGATGTTCTCCCTGTTGCCGACCTTGTGAACAATCTAAAAAAGGAGTTTAAATCCGCCATAGAGGAACAGGCTAAACTTCTTGAAACGTTTCCAAAAGACTAATTTGTCATGCCACAGGTCGCTTCCAATTACAACCCTCCCCTGTTTTTCCGAAATGGTCATTTGGCCACTATATACCATGGCATTGTTCGTACAGTGAACGGGGTGGTTCAGAAAAGGGAACGGATTCATTTGTCCGATGGTGATTTTTTGGACCTGGATTGGAGTGATGCCCATCAGTCAACCCATAAATTGGTGGTTCTGCTCCACGGATTGGAAGGTGATGGCCAGCGTCCTTACATCACAGGAAGTGCCAAAATCCTCAATAGCAATGGTTACGACGCTTGTGCGGTAAATTTTAGGGGTTGCAGTGGCGAACCGAACAAAATGTACCGGTCATACCATTCCGGTGCCACCGAGGATCTCGTGGAAGTGATCGATCATATCCTGAACACCAAAGACTATCAAGAAATTTATTTGAAAGGGTTCAGCCTTGGGGGCAACCTCCTTTTAAAATACCTAGGCGAAGGCAATCCCGTTCCCAAAGAAATGAAAGGGGCAGTTGCCGTTTCTGTTCCCTGCAGCTTACATAGTTCTTGCCAACAATTGCTATCCCCGAAAAATGTGCTGTATGCACAGCGGTTTAAAAAGAACCTCTTGTTCAAACTAAGGCAAAAGCAGCAACTTTTTCCAGAACTTATCTCGGATAGCGACATCAAAAAAATAAAGACCCTAAAAGATTTTGATGATGTCTACACAAGCAAGGCACACCAGTTTAAGGATGCTTTGGACTACTACGAAAAATGCAGTTCACTCCAGTTTTTGCCCAATATTGCTGTCCCCAGTCTCATCATCAATGCCAAGGACGATTCTTTCTTGGGACCGGAGTGTTATCCTTTTGAAGAGGTTGGGCAAAATCCAAATCTATTTTTGGAAACGCCAAATTATGGAGGCCATGTTGGTTTTTGGGGCCGAAAAAATATCACTTACACCGAAAAACAGGCTTTGAATTTCTTCGAGTCCATTTGAAATGGGCCTCTGTGAGATACAAAACAAAAAACTGCCAGATTATTAGTGCCTAATTACCTATCTTAGTAGCTGCATTTACACAAACAAACTTCAATAAAGAGTATAATGAGAAAAGTTGTTCTGTTTTTGGCCCTTGGTGCCATGATAGCAAGCTGCGGCGGTAAAAAGGAAGAAAAGAAAGATGGTTTTGAGGTAAGCCGTACCAAAACCGATGACAACAAAGCACAAGCCAGCGAAGGG
>JAGQZL010000400.1 GCA_020434915.1 Allomuricauda sp.
TACCTACTTGATTATTTCCTTAAAAAATCGGATGAGGAAAACCTCACGCTAAAAATTGGGGATCTTCATCCAGAAAACATTCCTGCCGCATTTGCGAACCATCCAAACTGTACTGTTTTTTCACTGGATATTTTTGATGATGGGGCGCGAAAAAAAGCAGTCTCCGAGGCCTCCATTGTAGTATCCATGCTTCCGGCCAGTTTGCACATTAAAGTAGCTGAGGATTGTATCGAGTTCAAAAAGCATTTGATCACAGCTTCGTACATCAGTAAAGAAATAAAAGCCCTGGATGCCGAAGCCAAGAAAAATGGCCTCGTTTTTATGAATGAGATTGGCCTTGACCCCGGTATTGACCATATGAGTGCCATGGAAGTCATAGATCGTATTCGGGATGCAGGTGGGAAAATGTTGTTGTTCGAGTCGTTCACTGGAGGATTGGTAGCCCCAGAGAGCGATACCAATCTATGGCATTACAAATTTACCTGGAATCCGAGAAACGTGGTGTTGGCCGGACAAGGTGGTGCCGCCAAGTTCATCCAAGAGGGCACCTATAAGTATATTCCTTATCAAAAATTGTTCAGAAGAACGGAATTTTTGGACATTGAAGGCTACGGTACTTTTGAAGCCTATGCCAACCGTGACTCCTTAAACTATCGGGAAGCCTATGGATTACAGGATGCCCTGACCCTATATCGGGGTACCATGAGGAGGGTCGGTTTTTCAAAAGCATGGCAAATGTTCGTGATTCTAGGTATGACGGATGACAGCTATACCATCGAAAATTCTGATGGGATGTCGTACAGGGAATATGTAAACCTCTTTTTACCCTATTCCCCAACCGATTCGGTGGAGTTGAAACTACGACATTACCTAAAAATTGACCAAGACGACATCATGTGGGGCAAATTGTTGGAGCTCAACCTGTTTGATCATTCCAAAAAAATCCCATTGAAGAATGCCTCACCTGCCCAAATGCTCCAATACATTCTTGAGGATAGTTGGACCTTGAAAGAGGATGAAAAGGATATGATCGTGATGTACCACAAGTTTGGCTATGAACTGAACGGGGAGAAGAAGCAGATTGATGCAAATATGGTGGTGATCGGGGAAAACCGGACTTATACGGCCATGTCAAAAACGGTTGGATTGCCAGTGGCCATGGCCACCCTTCAAATCTTGAACGGTAAAATTACTACACCGGGAGTGCAAATCCCCATCAAAAAGGAAGTATATGAGCCCATTCTTCAGGAACTGAAATCCTATGACATCCATTTTAAGGAATTCCAAGTCCCCTATTTAGGCTACAACCCTGATTCTGTAGCAGGTTAAGGTTTCCATGATTTTCTTTACCTTTAACTTCAATCCTAAACATGTATCGTGAAAAACAGTAACAGTTCAGTTAAAATTGATGGTATTGACAAGAAAATCCTAAGATATTTAATGGAGGATGCCAGAAAACCCATCCTAGAGATTGCCAGAAAAATTGGTATTTCGGGAGCTGCTATTCACCAACGATTGCGAAAACTGGAAAGTTCAGGGCTTCTTGCCGGGTCCAAATTCATCATCAATCCGCGTGTTTTGGGCTATAGCACCATGGCTTATATCGGTATCTTTTTGGACAAGGCCATGGCCAATCCAAGGGCTGTAAAAGAGTTGGAGAAAATCCCCGAAGTTCTGGAATGCCATTATACCACGGGAAACTGGTCCATCCTTATCAAGGTATTGTGTAGAGACAATGAACATTTAATGCAGGTCCTTAACAAACACATCCAACAGATAGAGGGAGTATCCAGAACGGAAACCTTTATTTCCCTTGACCAACAAATCGATAGACAAATTCAGATTTAATATTTGTATTCAATCTAAATAAAGATTAATTTTGGCCCATGGTTGAAATCCAAAGGTCCAAATATTATACTTTTTTTCAGGCGGAGAGCGATCGCTCCTTCTA
>JAGQZL010000401.1 GCA_020434915.1 Allomuricauda sp.
ACACCCCATAAAGCCTGCCTTACCACAACTTTTCAGCCTTAAAAGTGGTATGCGGGCAGTCAATCAGCGCAGTATATGAAGATTCCTGTCAAGGATAAATATCGTTTACAAGATAAAGTGGATTTGATAATAAAGGTCAATTACAATTCTTCATTGCTTGCGTTACTCTTTGGTCTCGTTTGTCTTTTCTTTTTAAAAATTGAAGGGGTGGTTCCTTACACTTTTTTTGGATTTACCATTCTTAACATATTGAACACCCTGTTGTACAAATGGCACAAAAAGGTAGTGGTAACGTACAACATAACCTCCATCCTGGCCATGGTCAGTGCCATCCTCATTACCTTGTTCAGTGGTGGTATACGAAGTCCGTTTATATTCATTTTGGCCATCATTGTCTTTGCCGGCTATGTGACCACCATGGTATATGGTCAAATCTACCTGATCATTAACCTATCCATAATTGCCATCCTCTTTCTTTATGAAACGAGTGATTTTAAAATTTCGGAGAATACAGTCCCAGAAGCGTCCAAAAATTGGTTTGCCTTCTTGAGTATTGGTTTTGCCATTTATTTACTTGGTGGGGTTTTCGGAAGGAATTTACTCCGGGCCCATCACAAGCTGTACAAATCGCGGAATGAAATACAGGATCGTATCGAGGAGAAGGAAACCTTGCTTAAAGAGGTTCACCATAGGGTAAAGAACAACTTGCAAACGGTTTCCAGCCTTTTAAGTCTCCAGTCCAGATCTATTGACGATGAAAAGATCAGTAACATCATCAAAAGCAGCCAAAACCGTGTGGTATCCATGGCCATGGTACATGAGATGCTCTACAAAAGGGACGACTATCTTTCCAAAATTGAACTGAAACCCTACGTAAAGGAATTGTGCGACTATTTGGTACGATCCGTTAAGGGTAGTAATAGCAGCGTGAAGCTTGACTTGGATATCCAGGATTATAAACTCAGTATCGATACTGTTATTCCTTTGGGATTGATTATCAATGAGACCATTACCAATGCCCTTAAATACGGAATCAGGGAAAGCCATGATGGCGAGATCCATGTTTCAGTGCACAAAATTGGCGACCATCGTTATGAAATGTACCTTGGGGATAATGGCATAGGGTATTCCGAGGAAATCAATCCGAAGACTTCCAATTCCTTGGGGCTTAAACTCATCTACAACCTTGCCCGCCAGCTTAGGGGAACCATTAGCAGGGATTATGACAAAAAGGGCACCTATTACCGTATTGAGTTTGAAGAGGTGATCGAGGAGTTCAATTCCGTGGAGCAATAAAAAAGACCGGATTTCTCCGGCCTTCCCTTCTTATTTATATTCCACTATGTACCTGTATCTTCTGAAATTTTCGTTCCCGGAGCGAAAATGCCACCGAGGCTATCATGAAAGCAAATCCTAAAAACAAAGCCGAGGGTATTAAAAAACCTATCATTTTAGTTGATTAAGCCAATTTAGCTTGGTTCTTTTTAGTTGAGAAAGAAAGCTCTTTCTTAACCCTTGAATTTTTGAACTTGTACAACCTAGCAACTTCAGTTTCCTTTTCCAATGTCTGTTGTACTTCAACCTTCAATTCAACACCTACAGTGATGGTATCTACCTTAACTTCTTTGGAATTATCTTGAGCCATGGCTACTGTTCCGAAAAAAACTACTGCGATGATGGTGAAAATTGTCTTCATGATTTGGGTTTTTATTACGAAGTAAAATTACTTCCACTGGTACCCTCGATCAGATTTCTGTCGCTCAACGACCCTTTTTTTTCGGTATAAAAACTTTTCTTGGGCGAAGTGCATTTTATCATCGACGAACGTTTTCCAGTCAAAAAACAACACACCGATGGGCTGTGCATTTCATCGATCACGTAAAGGTTGACGCCTAACCAAGGAGTTCGT
>JAGQZL010000402.1 GCA_020434915.1 Allomuricauda sp.
CCAACACCTTAAAATCTTCCGGTTTCCCGAAACGCGAAGTAGGTGCAAAATAGCCCGTTATCTGATATCCCCAAGAAGGATCATAGGGGTACTCCATTACCGGCATAAACTCTACATGGGTAAATCCCATTTCCTCAACATAATCCACCAACTCATCTGCCATTTCGAGGTATGAAAGGGACTCCCAACCATTTTTTTTCTTCCAAGAGGCTAAATGCACCTCATATACGGAATAGGGTTTATCCAAGGAGTTTTTTTCTTCCCGGGTATCCATCCATTGTTGGTCCTTCCAATCATACGGAGCATCCCACACCAAGGAAGCGGTGTTTGGGGGCTGCTCACAAAACCGCGCAAAGGGATCGGCCTTCTCTGTCCACATATCGTTATTGTGCGAATGGATTTTGTATTTGTACTTGGTTCCCTTGTCCACTCCGGGAATAAAGCCTTCCCAAATTCCACTGCTGTCCCAACGAACATTCAACTCATGCTCCCCTGCCGTCCAATAATTAAAATCCCCCACCACACTGACCGACTTGGCCGACGGTGCCCAAACCGCAAAATAAGTTCCCTTCACCCCATCAACTTCGGTGATGTGCGAGCCTAATTTTTGGTACAATCGAAAATGCTTTCCAGCTTTAAATAAATCGATATCAAATTCAGTAAAAAAGCTGTGCGGAACTACCTCGGACATATTTCAGGGTTTAATACATACAATAATACACATCTTTGGCCAAGAATCCGAGATTGACAACTTCTTTACGCCCTAAAACAACATTTTTTAAAAAATGGAACGCTTTTTGATTTTCTTGCAGGGACAGACAAAATTGAAGACAAATCAAAAATCCAAAAATCATGAATAAGCTTAGTACAATTTTAGGAGCCGTTATTGTTTTATTTGCCGTTGCCTGCGAAGGTCCACAAGGTCCTCCGGGATACGATGGACTGGATGGTCTTGACGGCTTGGACGGTGCAGATGGCATCCAAGGGCAGGTAGTGGAAGTGGAAGGTGTTAATTTTGGGTATGATGCAGGCGCCAACCTGTTCAGTTCCTTGATTACTTTCTCCGACATTACCAATTTTGAAGTGTTCGAATCCGATGCGGTATTGGTGTATCGTTATGTAGGTTCCATTCCCACAGATGATGGTGGAACCGCCGATCTATGGAGCCAGATACCTCAGAATTATTTTCTGGATGAAGGCACCATCCAATATGTGTTCGAACACACTTTTATAGATTTGGAACTCTTTATTGATGGAAATTTTGACCTTTCCACCTTGAGCACCGATTTTACGGATGATCAAATCTTCCGAATCGTTTTCATCCCCAGCGAATATGCCGAAGCTTCCCGAATGGACACTTCCAACATCCAGAACGTAATGTCCTCATTGGGAATAGAAGAAGAAAAAGTATTGAAATTGAATCTGAACTGATTCCTATAAAAAATAGTACCTTAAAGTCCTGTTGATTTTCAATGGGACTTTTTTATTGGAAATCTTTTGAAAAAATGAAAGGAAATCCAAATTTGCCCGTCCAATTCTATAAAAGTCGAAAAATGGGGAAAAAATTGCTTTTGATTGCCTTGATCGTTCTTTCTGGATGCAAGGGCAATTCACAAGAAAAAGGAAAAGAAAAGAAAAAATCCGACAAGGAAACCGTTTTTGAAGTGACCAAAACGGATGCACAATGGCGCGCCGAACTCACGGATATGGAGTACTATGTCCTAAGAAAAGCTGCGACCGAAAATGCATTTTCAAGTGAATTATTGGACAACAAACAAAAAGGCACCTATGTTTGTGCCGGCTGTGGCACTCCCCTTTTTAAAAGTGACCACAAATTTGACTCCGGTACAGGATGGCCCAGTTTTGACCGAGAAATCAAGGGCAACGTAGCCT
>JAGQZL010000403.1 GCA_020434915.1 Allomuricauda sp.
TCCCCAAAACGTTCCCAACCATGGTCTTCCGGCACCAAGGAAACCAAGGGTTTTACATAGCCTTCGGATTGCAGGGTCTTGGTATTGATCTCGGTCCCTAAAATGGGAAACACATTGCTAGATCCCCAATACATGTACAGTTTATCGGTATCCTCTTCATACAAAAAACCTGGATCCCAGGCTCCAGCTTTGAGGGAATCTACTGCGATTTCCCAATTATCTGTGGTTGGGTCCTTGCTCTTCCACATAGAAAAAGCCGGACCGTGGGTAGAGCCAATCAGGTACAGTTCGTCCTTCATCACAAAAGCTGCCGGAGCACAAAGCTCATCATAGGTTTTATTTCGCTCCCTTAAAAATTTCCTTGGGACAAACTTCCAATCCAACATGTTGTTGCTCCACCAGTATCCCCACTGATTGGTAGAAAATAGGAAGTAATTCCCTTTAAATGTGACAATTACCGGATCAGCCGTAGCCCTGTGCTTGCCGTGGGTAGCCAAATTAGGAATGGGCGTATAGCCATAATCAATGTTTATGGGGTTGCAATAGGTTTGCTGTTGGGCGGTAACCGTCATGGTTAACGAACACAGCATCAAAACCAAAAAGTAGGTAATTACTCGTGATCCCATTTTCAGGGGGTTTGCTTTTTATGCGAAAACAACCAAGGCAATAAGGTAGGCTCAGCAAAGGCAGGGTCCCAGCTGTTGTGGTTGGCAAAATCATACATGGTAAATTTTGGGTACACCCCAGCTTTCAATAAGGCTGACACCATTTCCATGGATTGTAAAGGGTTCACTACATTATCCTGTGCACCATGAAAAACCCAAAGCGGAGTATTCTTGGCATAAACACCCACAGAATTTGGGTCACCTCCCCCACAAATAGGTACTGCAGCTGCAAATGTTTCCGGTTTTCTGCTCAACAGTTCAAAGGTTCCCATGCCTCCCATGGAGAGTCCCATCACATACACTTGGCTATCGTCTGAATAGGGTTCCTGAATGGTACTATCCAACAAATCCATCACCATACGCAAAGGTGTTGTGGGCCCCTCGTTATACTTAAATTTGAGATGAATCGGATACGTGCTCCGATCCACATCTACATTGGACCAATAGCTTTCTTTTGGGCATTGAGGAAAAATAACAATGGCCGGAAATTGTTCTTGAAGGTAGTCCGTAGCGAACAACTTTCCCCCATGGACCAGTTGAGTCTCATTATCATTTCCGCGTTCTCCTGCCCCATGCAAAAAAAGGATGACCGGGTACTTTTCCGATTTATCGAAGTTCTTTGGGTACATGATGCGATACCTTAAGGTATCGGCTCCATCCACCAAGGTTTTTGCTTCGTACTTGGATTGCCATTGGGCTGAAGCAAAGCCACAAAAGAGTAAAAAAAGTGGCAAAAAAATGTGTTTCGTTTTCATATTAAAATCCGAGTTTGGTAAGGCCGGCCTGGACATCTTCATTGGCCATAAAGAGATTCCAGAGCAATCCAGTCCTATAGTTTTCTATCATGATAATCTGAGGGCCTTGGTCGATGGCCAAATAAGCCTCGGCTACCCAAAAATTGTATTCGGGGCTAAATGCATCGTAAAACCCGGCCGGACCCAAAAGTTTATCCTTATTCGCATAAAAATAATGCATTGCCTTCAAAGATTGGGCAGGAGCATAGGGAATGGAACTAATGGCCGCCGTAGGCGATATTATCCCAGTGTCGTTCGCAGGGCTATGCGCATTATATCCGATACTACCATCATTGTTCCTGGAATAGCTGGCCGTTAATCCCCAACAGTCTTCACTGTAATCTTCGAAGAACTTTGGATTGTCCACACAATAGGAATAATTGATCATGGTATGGTTTACATTCACATCCCAGTAATCCACATAGTCA
>JAGQZL010000404.1 GCA_020434915.1 Allomuricauda sp.
GAACTCATCCTCTACCTTCTCCTTGGAAAAGGCAACCATTAAAGAGCTTATAATGACAAGAACGCCCATCAATTCATTCAGCATGTTGTTTTTGGTCATACCGATGATTTTTTTCTCCCCCATAAACTCATCAATGAAGAGTGCAGGAACCTTCCAATCGAGGAAGGTGGGTTCAATCTCGTAGATGGTTGCCCATAGACCTATCAGGGCAGCGGGCACTAGGATAAACCAGCCCAATTTCTTGTAACGGTGGGGCATTAAAAAGTTTGTTTTCATGACTGTCGTTTTTTGATTAATGAATTAAAAGTAAAACAAACTCTACATAATGACAAATATTTTTTACTTTTAATAAATAAAAAAATCACCCGGAGAGGTGATTTTTCTGTTTCTGGGGAACTACAGGTCCGTTATACAAAAAGCAACACAATCGTCAATAAGAAGCCTGCCACCGCAAAATAGAGGCCCTTTTTATAGATAGGAGCGCTGGGGCGAAACATGAAAAATGCCGATATGGAGAAGAACAACAAGGCCACTCCAAAGAAAATACCCAACCAGAACAAAGGATTGCCCGAATGCATTTTGTGGAGTTTGTTCATGTTTTCCAAAATGGCAGGCAAACGTTTTTCCGTGTAGGATGCCTCCCCGGTTTTGGCATTATAGGAACCGCCATTGAAGTATAGCATATCCCCTTCGGTCTTGTCCACCTTAAAACCACGTTTTCTTAATGCAGCGCCCAGGGTCTCTTCATTGAGATTTGGCTGCAAGGTTGTGCTAACCTGCACATCGCTTTTCATGTAATCCGTGTTTCTAAAAGTAAGTACAATGCCACTGATGGCGTATACGGCCATGATTCCGGCCAAAAAGAATCCTAGATAGCGGTGAAATTCCCTAAAAGTGTTTTCTGATTTTCTTCCCATGTCAAGTTGTAAAAATGAATGAAGAAAGGCTTCCCGTTGGGGTACACCTTTCTTCATTTGATAAAGGTTGGTTGTTGGTTATTGTTTTTTATTGTTGTGCCATTTCCAGGTTAATGGTCATTTCCACATCGTCTCCCAAGGAAGGCGTATCGCCACCTACACCAAAATCCAATCTGTTGATGGTGCCTGTTAGCTTTAACCCGGCCTTCAGTTTTTTGCTACGCTGGTCCGTAATGATTCCATTCACTTTTCCCTCCATGGTCACCGTTTTGGTAACGCCATGCATGGTCAAGTCTCCGGTCAGCTTAAATGTTTTGTCGCCTGTTTTTTCATATCCAGTGCTCTTAAAGGTGATGGATGGATATTTTTCGGCATCAAAGAAATCGGCACTTCGCAAGTGATTGTCCCTTCTCTCGTTATCGGTATCTACGCTGGTTGTTTTAATATCTACGGTAAATTCAGCCTCATCAAAAGTGTCAGTGGCCGTTGCGGTGATATCAAATTCGCCAAAGTGGCCTTCCACTTCGGAGATCATTAGGTGGGTAATGGCAAAACCAACTTTGGAGTGGGCTCCATCAGACTTCCAAGTAGACTGGGCCGATGCCACCAAGCAGGTTAGAAAAGCAAGTGCAAAAATTGTTTTTTTCATGATTGTGTGGTTAATGTGTTAGACAAGTTTCACTAGTATCATTAAAAATAATCTCAAATATGCGGGTTATCACGTAAAAACCATACTATTTTTCTGCAAACGACGGTGAGCGGCCCCCAATCGACCTGATTTTTGGGAAAAGTATGGCCCAAGTGTCGTTCAGGGGGCTAATTTTGTTGTTCGGAAACCTGTTTTTTTTGAAAAACGGTTTAATGCATAGATTTGATTTTGAATTAATTGTAAGGTGTGATTTCTAAAAAGGAACTTTTTTTTCAAATAGTACTGCATATCATTGTTTTGCTGTTTTTCT
>JAGQZL010000405.1 GCA_020434915.1 Allomuricauda sp.
TGAAAGCTATGGGTGTCAGATGAACTTCTCGGACAGTGAGATTGTTGCCTCCATTTTGGCCAAAGAAGGGTTTAACACCACCCAAGAACTGGCGGAGGCCGATTTGGTTTTGGTGAACACCTGCTCCATTCGCGAAAAAGCGGAACAAACCGTCCGCAAGCGTTTGGAAAAATTCAATGCCGTTAAAAAGACCAACCCCCATATGAAAGTGGGTGTTTTGGGCTGTATGGCCGAGCGTTTGAAAAGCAAGTTTTTGGAAGAGGAAAAAATTGTGGACATGGTGGTAGGGCCGGATGCTTACAAAGATCTTCCCAACCTCATCCAAGAAATTGACGAGGGCCGAAACGCCGTGAACGTCATCCTTTCCAAAGACGAGACCTATGGCGATGTGGCTCCGGTTCGTCTCAATACCAATGGGGTTACCGCTTTTGTTTCCATTACGCGAGGTTGCGATAACATGTGCACCTTCTGTGTGGTGCCATTCACGCGCGGACGTGAGCGAAGCCGAGACCCCCAATCCATCCTCGAGGAAGTGAACGATCTTTGGGAAAAAGGCTTTAAGGAAGTGACCCTTTTGGGTCAGAATGTGGACAGCTACCTTTGGTACGGTGGTGGTCTCAAGAAGGATTTTGACAAAGCCACGGATATGCAAAAGGCCACTTCGGTGAACTTCGCCAAGCTTTTGGAACTTGTGGCACAGGCCCAGCCTAAAATGCGAATCCGATTCTCTACATCCAACCCACAGGACATGACCCTCGACGTAATCGAGAGCATGGCAAAATACGACAACATCTGCAAATACATCCACCTTCCAGTACAAAGTGGCAGCAATAGGATCTTGAAAGCAATGAACCGCTTGCATACCCGGGAGGAATATTTTGAATTGATCGACAATATTCGCAACATTATCCCTGATTGTGCCATCAGTCAGGATATGATCACTGGCTTTCCAACGGAGACCGAAGAGGACCATCAAGATACCTTAAGCCTGATGGAATATGTGAAATACGATTTCGGATTCATGTTTGCCTATTCGGAACGGCCTGGCACCTTGGCGGAACGCAAAATGGAAGACGATGTTCCCGAAGAGACCAAAAAGCGTCGACTTCGTGAAATCATCGACCTACAACAAAAGCATGGATTGTTCCGTACACAGCAACATGTAGGTAAGATTGAAGAAGTGTTGATTGAAGGCCCTTCCAAAAAATCGGATGCCCATTGGATGGGTAGAAATTCCCAAAACACCGTCGTGGTTTTTCCAAAGGAGAATTACCGCATCGGCGACTTTGTCGATGTAAAAATCAACGAATGTACCTCTGCCACCTTGATTGGTGAGGTGGTAGCATACTCAAAGAACAATTAATACATGGAAAGTGTTCAATCCATAAAACAGCGGTTTGAGCTGATCGGTAACGATGTCAAGCTCAATCGAGCCATAGAAAAAGCCATCCAGGTGGCCCCAACGGATATTTCCGTATTGGTGACCGGGGAAAGTGGGGTTGGTAAGGAAGCCATTCCGAAGATCATCCACTCCCTTTCGCACCGAAAACATGCCAAATACATTGCCGTAAACTGTGGTGCCATTCCCGAAGGAACCATAGACAGTGAGCTTTTTGGACACGAAAAGGGTGCCTTTACCGGTGCCACACAAACCCGTAGCGGTTATTTTGAAGTTGCGGACGGCGGAACCATTTTTTTGGATGAAGTCGGGGAGCTGCCCCTTACCACCCAGGTTCGCTTGTTGCGGGTGTTGGAAAATGGGGAATTCTTGAAAGTAGGTTCTTCCCAGGTGCAAAAAACTGATGTGCGTATAGTGGCCGCTACCAACATCAACATGTTTGAGGCCATTGAAAAGGAAAAGTTCCGGGAAGA
>JAGQZL010000406.1 GCA_020434915.1 Allomuricauda sp.
CCGGCCAATTTATCCAACGTGGTAGCGGAGGTTCCCTTCACATCGGATTTGTTGGTATCAAAATAGACCCCGGCATCCTCGTTGAAAGTAACATTGATCCCTTCCCCTACCCGTTTCACTTCGGCACCTGGAATTTCCTCTTCGATTCGCTCGGCCTGTCTGTCCATACGGTTACCAATGTAACCACCGGCGGCACCCCCCACCACGGCACCGATAATGGCACCCAAGGCAGTGTTTCCTTTACCTACATTGTTTCCGATCACACCACCGATCACAGCACCACTACCCGCACCTATCACGGCACCTTTTTGGGTGTTATTGGCGTTTTTAACTGCGTCACAGCTCAAAATAAGGGTCAATGCCAAAAAAGCTGCACTTCCTTTCAATAGTATTTTTTTCATCTTATAAGCTTTTTGAGAATTCGTAAACAATGGTAACTGGTTGTCCGTCAACCGTAACGTTGGATTTCAAGGTCATTGCCTGGGCGGTTAGGTTGGCAATGTTCAAACGATAGCCAAAGCCTCCCGAAACGTCGTTCCGTTTTTCATCAATAAACTTGAACTGGAGTTGGCTGCTGTAGTTTTGTTGGGGTTCCACTACGGACCAACGGAAAAAGCGGTCACCACCTTGGCACAATGTACTTTGGTTGATGGTATACCTGCCTGTACTGTTGTTGTCCCTGAAGAACCATTGGCTGCCCTCGAAGCAGATATCCTCCGCATCGTTAAAAATGACCGATTTGAAGTTACCGGAGTTGTTTTCGTAGTACACATTGTCCAAGTTCCAGGTACCGCTGAGAAGATTTCTTTGGTCCCTTGCGCTTTTGGACACCGAACATGATGAGAGGATCACCCCCATCATCGCTAGTAATAATAATGACTTTTTTATCATAAGAATTAAGTTAATGTTCAATAAAAGATACGAATTGGGAGGCTGTTTTAGTTGTTTTTTATATCAAAAAATGGTTAATCGGTTAGTTATCAATAGGCATGTAAATCCAGTAAACTGGTTTCAAATCGTTTTTTTGGAAGGTAATTTTCCTCCAAGGCCTTTGCAAATGGAACAGGGGTCTCCAGACTTCCCACCCTTTTGACAGGTGCATCCAAATATTGGAAGCATTCCTCCATGACCATGGCCGAAATATCACTCGCAATACCCCCGAACAAGGTATCTTCCTGTAAAATAATAAGCTTTCCTGTTTTCTTCACCGAGGCATATACTGCATCGATGTCCAGAGGTTGAAGTGTACGCAAATCTAATAAATCCGCTTCAATCTCTGGGTGTTTGTCCAATATTTCCGATGCCCAATGTACTCCTGCCCCATACGTCACCACTGAAATGGAGCCTCCTTTGCGAAGAAGATTGGCTTTCCCAAAGGGAAGCGTATAGTAATCTGTGGGCACATCGCCATACACACTCCGGTACAGGCCCTTGTGCTCAAAGAACAGGACGGGGTTTGGATCGTTGATGGCGGTGTTCAACAAACCCTTGGCATCATAGGGTGAAGAAGGGTATACTACCTTCAATCCCGGGGTTTTGGTAAACCATGCCTCATTGGTCTGTGAATGGAAGGGTCCTGCCCCTACGCCACCCCCACAGGGCATTCGCACCACCACATCGGCTTTTTCATTCCAACGGTAATGCACCTTGGCCAAATAGTTTACAATGGGATTGAAACCCGAACTCACAAAATCGGCAAACTGCATTTCCATCACAGCTTTCATCCCATTGATGGAAAGCCCCATGGCCGCGGATACAATGGCAGACTCACAAATAGGCGTGTTCCGTACCCTGCTCTTCCCGAACTTGGGCACAAACCCTTCGGTAATCTTGAAGACCCCACCATAATCCGCAATGTCCTGG
>JAGQZL010000407.1 GCA_020434915.1 Allomuricauda sp.
CCTGCGGTCACAAACTCTTCCTTGAAAGTGCTCTTACCCTCCACCCTAAACTTGCTTGCCGTAAGCTGCTCCGCCAAATTTTGAAGTTTTTCCTTGGTAACATCTGCCCATCTTTCCTCAGAATGGATACCCGCTGCCTGTACAAGTTTGGCCCATAAACGTTTGGGCATCTCGAGCGCATTTGTCCGAATGATGGTTTTTTTGTGCTCCACATCCTTTACTTTCTTCAAATAGGCCAGCATAGATGCTGTACTATAGTCTGGGGTCCAGTTGACCCTTATCCTAAAAGAATAATGAAACTCATGCAGCAGGTTGGCTCCCCAAGCAGACAATTTCAGGATAGCGGGACCACTCAATCCCCAATGGGTGACCAGGACAGGTCCGTCAGAAAACAGTAGTGGTTCTTCTTTGTCTACACTTTTTAGCTGAAGCCCTTTTTTATCTGTTAAGAACACCTTTTTAGGCAATATCGCCACAGAGGCATTGGTACTGATGCCTTGAATTCCATCTAAACGCTCATCTTTAATATTGAAGGTAAACAAGGAGGGAACCGGTGGTATGATGGTATGACCCAGATTTTCCAACTGCTGCCAAATCTTAGGGTTACTTCCGGTGGTCAAAAGCAGTTTTTTGGTTTGATAATGTTTGTTCATGGTGGTTACTTGCCACCCTTCCGGTATTTTTCTGATTTCTTTTGCCGAACTGTTCTTCAATATCTGGATTCCCAATCTTTCTGTTTCTTGGACCAAACAGTCTATGATGGATTGTGAAGAATCACTTTTGGGGAATACCCTACCGTCTTCCTCTATTTTGAGTGGAACTCCCCGCTCTTCAAAAAAGGCCATTACATCCATGGGTGCATAGTGGTGGAAAGGTCCCAAAAGCTCCTTTTCACCTCTTGGGTAGTTGGTGGTCAGGTCTTTTGCAGAAAATTCACCATGGGTCACATTACAGCGCCCGCCACCGGAGACCTTCACTTTGGACAAAACAGTCTTTCCACGTTCAAAAATGGCAACTTTTAGGTCAGGTGCTTGTTCAGCAATGTGAATGGCCGCATAAAACCCGGCGGCACCTCCTCCCACTATAATAACATCGAACATTAGTGCACCCGTTCTGGAAAGTTGGTGATGATTCCATCTACCCCAAAGTCCTTCATCTGTTGAATGTCTTCGGGTTCATTTATGGTCCATGGGTATACTTTTAGTCCCTCTTCATGCATTTGGGCCGTGTTCGCGGAAGTCAAACTTTTAAAATGGGGGTTAATGGCCACAGCCTTCAATGTTTTTGCTTCCTCAATGGCCTCCAAAGGATCTTTATCGGTAAGTACAGCAATTTGGATGGTTGGGTTTACATCCCGCATCTTCTCAAGTTCGTCCCATTTAAAACTGGATATGATGATGTGGTCCAAAGACCAACCTTTGTCCCTCACATATGATTCAACAATCGTATTCACATCCACTGCGGTTCCGGAACCTTTCAACTCAATGTTAAGGGACACCTTGTTATCGATCAAGTCCATTACCGCTTCCAAAGTTGGTATTTTATGATTTCCTTTTAGGGAGAGCTGTTTTAGGCTATCCAAATTATATTCTTCTACATTACCTGTACCATTGGTCAATCGCTCCACAGTATCATCATGGAAAACCACAATTTCCCCGCTTCGGATTTTAAAAACATCTATTTCCGTCATATCCACTCCAAGGTCCATGGCTTTCTGAATGGATGCCAGGGTATTTTCGGTTTCGTGGCCCATGGCCCCTCTGTGTCCAATGACCAACGGTTTTGACTCTTTCATTTTACAGCTATTCAGGATAAGGACAAAAACTGCGATTAACAGTAGGTTGTTTTTCATTTTGGAAT
>JAGQZL010000408.1 GCA_020434915.1 Allomuricauda sp.
GATGAGATGAACTCGGTATAGACCACATCGGCCCCTTGTTCCTTGCACAAAGCACGGAACGGTGGGTCGCTTACGTCCTCCATGGGAGCAAGAAGCAACGGGAAATCAGGGAGTTCTATGTTTCCAATTTTTGGCAAATCCTTGTTTTTTTGGACTGCAAAAATACAAAATGCCCGTAAATCAACACATTGCTACTGAGATTGTAATCGATCGCGCTCTTTTTTATCGATACTTCGTTGGTTATCCTCCAATCGGAAGTTCCCAAAATTGTAGGTAAACCCAAAACGGATAAACTGGGTCTCAGGGCGCCTTCTGTAAAAATTATCCTGGTTCAGATATTGCGAGCGATAGGTGGGCACATATTTTTCCAGAATATCCTCCGCGGCCAATGACAAGGTAATCTTATTGTTGAACAATGTTTTGCGAAGGCCCACGGTCAAATTAAACTGTTCGTCCGAAATATAGGATCCAAACAGAAACTTGGAAATATAAGTGGCTGCTACCTCACCGGTAAGGGTGCCGTCCTTGGAAAGCGTTAAATAGTTGCCGATGTAGGCGTACACCCCATCTACTTCGTTGGTAAACTCAACATTGCCGCTTTCGGTGGCCAAAAAGGTCTCCTCTTCATGGAAAAAAGATGTATAGGCATACAGGAACCAAGGAGAGGCAATAGCCTTGCTCAGGGTAAAATCCAATCCGTACGATTTGCTGTCCAAAACATTCTGCTTTAACTCCACCAGCGTTTGATTTTCATTGTCCTGAAAAACAAAATAGTTGATGTTGCTCCCGTTATCCCGGTAATACACATCAAAGAAAAACTCACTGTTAAGGGTATAGTTAAAGTTGAAGTTGTTGCTAAAACTTGGGGTCAACCTTGGGTTCCCCTGTTCATAATCGTTCTCGTTGAAGAAAAACCGAAATGGGTTCAAATCATTGTATTTGGGTCTATTCACATTTCGTCCATAATCAAAGGAAAAGCTATGCTTGTCCGTTGGTGAATAGAGAATATATACGGAAGGAAACGGCTCAAAGAAATCCTGTGTGTTGGTCTCGTTCAACGTGAGTGATGTGCCCTGGGCATCCGTAAGCTCTCCCCTGACGCCTAGCTTCATGGACCATTTTTCCCAGTTTTTCACAAAGCTCATATAGGCGGCATACACATTTTCGTCATACAGATATCTGTCTGACAAAGACGCGTCCACTGTATTGCTGGATCCCGTGAAATTGAAGAAATCCACATTGCTTTCGGAGGCAATGGAAGAAATCTTGGCGCCTGTTTCAAACGAGGCGTTGCCAATGGGGGTTGAAAAATCAACCTGGCCCGTATAGATCTGGATATCCTGTTCCGAGTCGGAATCAAATCCAAATTCCCTTAAAAAGGTTCCGCTTGCATCAAAATAATCCGATGCCAACCTCTGGACAGAGTTACCATTAAAATTCGTGTAATGCCCATTGAAGCTTAATCGCGCCCCTGGTTTTTTCAACTTGTGGACATAGGTAAGGTCAAAGGCTAAGTTGGTGTTGTCCAGGTTGGCGTTGTTCTGGGTGGTAAACGTGGAATCCAGTTGTCCAATTCCATTGAACATGTCATTTTGAAGGAATGTACGCCTGTCTCGGTCCAAATTAAAAAGTAGATTGGAAGTCACATTCACACTGTTGCGTTCATCAAAATCATAATCCAAGATAAAACTCGCATTTTGCGATTGGCTGTTCTCTGTTTGATGGTACTTGGTGTCCCACTGTGAAAAAACCGAATTCACATTGTCCATAAAGCGAATGCCCTTTGTGGTTTTGTTCAGAGTCTTTTGCGGGTTGATGGTATAATTCGCGAACAAATTGAGTTTGTCAGT
>JAGQZL010000409.1 GCA_020434915.1 Allomuricauda sp.
CAAAAGATTGGGTTTAATATGTAGCTTTGTTTTGATTCCAAACCTATGAAACAGAAAATTTATCAAATAGACGCTTTTACCAGCCAGACTTTCGGTGGAAATCCGGCCGCCGTTTGCATTTTGGATGCATGGTTGGAAACGGAACTGATGCAAAAAATTGCCCAAGAAAACAATTTGGCCGAAACTGCTTTCGCCGTAAAAAAGGATGATGTGTACGAGCTCCGCTGGTTTACCCCAGAATTGGAAGTAGACCTCTGTGGCCATGCTACCCTGGCAACAGCATACGTTCTATTTCACTATTATGGTATTGAAGAAAATACCATTCGTTTCTATTCCCCTAGAAGTGGAGAACTAACGGTGAGTAGGGCGAATAATGGGTGGTTGACGTTGGATTTTCCAACGGACACTATGGTGGCCATTCGCAATATTCTAGAAATAGACAACGCCATTGGCCTGACCCCTGCAAAAACCTTAAAGGGAAAAACCGATTATATGCTGGTTTACAATTCGCAGCAAGAAATTGAATCTATCAGCCCCAACCATCATCTGTTGGCACAATTGGATGTACGTGGTGTGATTGTAACGGCACCGGGCGATGAAGTAGACTTTGTTTCCAGATTCTTTGCCCCTGCTTGTGGTATCCCCGAAGACCCCGTAACCGGTTCTGCACATACCTCCCTTACTCCTTTTTGGTCTGAGATGTTGGGCAAGACCAAAATGACCGCCAAACAGATTTCTAGAAGAGGTGGGGATTTGGTCTGTGAGTATTTGGGCGAACGCGTGAAAATATCAGGAAAGGCAGCTCCCTACTTAACAGGGGAAATTGAAATTTAGCTATAAGCCTAAAGCAATAAGTTCCAAGTCATGGCAAACTATAAAAATTATAAGGTTTGGGAAAAATCGCATCAACTTGTACTTAGTGTTTATGGATTGACTAAGGATTTTCCAAAATCGGAATTGTACAATCTAACATCGCAAATGAATAGAGCTTCCGTTTCTATTCCAACAAACATTGCTGAAGGTTGTGGAAGGGAAACCCAAAAGAAATTTATTCGTTATTTATACATTCCCTCTGGTTCTGCCCATGAATTGGATTATCTTTTGCTTTTAGCTTCGGATTTAGGGTATATCGAATCGGAAATATCAAAAAACATTGTTTCTGAAATAGATGAAATCAAAAAAATGCTGGCTGCATTGATCAATACAATAAAAACATCACTTAAAACTTAATGCCAAAAGCTTAGAACTTAAAACCAATAACCATGTACCCACTCATAAGAAACAGACGCCTCCGTGCCTCCGAATCCATTAGAAGATTGGTCCGTGAGACCATTGTGACCCCAGACGATTTTTTGGTCCCGTTATTTGTGACCGAAGGCAAGGATATCAAGGAAGAAATACCTTCCATGCCCAACTACTACCGTTTGAGTCTGGACCATTTGGAAAAGGAAGTGAAGGAACTTTGGAAAATGGGACTGTGTGCCGTATTGCTTTTTGTGAAAGTGGATGACAAGCTGAAGGACAATAAGGGAACCGAAGCGCTCAATCCCAACGGATTAATGCAAAGGGCCATTAAAACCGTGAAAAATGCCTGTCCACAGATGTTGGTAATGACCGATGTGGCCCTCGATCCTTTTTCCTCTTACGGGCATGATGGTATTGTGGCCGAAGGGCAAATCCTTAATGATGAAACCGCCGAAGTATTGGCAGAAATGAGTGTTTCCCACGCACAAGCTGGAGCCGATTTTGTGGCACCCAGCGATATGATGGACGGTCGCATCCTCACCATTCGCGAAGCATTGGAAGACGAAGGGTATACCAATACG
>JAGQZL010000040.1 GCA_020434915.1 Allomuricauda sp.
ATTTGCATAGAAGTCGAATCAATGGATTTTTACCATTGAATCGGAAAGATTATGAGAAAATTATGCAAACTTTAAATCAGTGAAATATGATCAGTGTATCGCTCTACCTTGATAAACGAAGCGTTTCTAAGCGAAATGATAATGGTTACCCAGTTAAACTGGTTCTCTATGACTCCTCTTCCAAAAAACAAAAGCAGTTTAGTACTGGATTTTATCAAAAAGGTAAAAAGCTTAAGTTAACACAAGAGTTAAGTCAGTTGTTACAGACATACCAGGAAAGGGTTACATATTGTACCAAACTCAATTTAGTGTTCAAAGAAGCTGTTGGGATTGTTAAAAACGGTTTTAATGACAAGGAAAAAGAGTTATTATTTCTCAGGCGAAGAATCGACGTATTAGAGAAGCGAGAAAAGGTTGGATTAGTACAGTTTACCCAAGGGATAATACATGAAAGAGAATTGGCAGAAAAATCAACAAGACATTTTAAAGAGGCACTAAATCAGCTAGACAAATTTGTTGGTGAACAAATAGATATTAACGATATCAGCTATGACTTTTTGAAGCAATTTGAAGCGTTTAAAAGAACAAATAGCAAAGGAAATGGTTCTGGTATTAGTAAAACGATAAGGACTCTAAGAACTATTTATAATGAAGCTAGGCGGAGAGGTTTATTACATGATAATCAAAACAATCCCTTTGAAGGGTTTATCGTGAAAATAAAAAAGAATGCGATTAAAGAGGTTTGGAAAATTGAAGATTTAAAGAGTCTGTTAGATTTTCAACCGAAGCCTTCGACTTCTTATGCTAACAGATATAAAATGAGAAGGTCTCTGGATATATTCTTGTTTCAGATAGCAATAGGCGGACATGATATGGCTGATTTAGCCAACCTCAAATGGAGCAACATTGAAACAGGGAGAATTAAATTTCAGAGGTTTAAGTTAAGAAGCCATTCTTCCCGATTGTGGATTAACAATATGATTTCTCCGTTCGCTGCATCAATTATAGAAAAATATGGGGATAGGAATGATGCCCGAATCTTTAGTTTTCTTTTTGAACCCTCAACGGAAAGGTATCGCATGCAAAACAATTATCAATTGCGAACTTTAAAACGTATTTCGCAAACCATAAACATTCCTGATATCAAAACTAAATCCCCAAGATACATATTTAGGTCACTTGGAGGCATGATTGGTGTAAACGACCTTCTATTGATGCAAATAATGGGGCATAAACCTAATTCTACTTCATTTCGATACCAATATAACTTAAGTCTGGAAGCTCAGGATAATGCACATAACGAAGTATTAAGTTTACTTTTCAAGGATTAAAGTACTTTGGAAGACTTGTATTCATGTTGATTTTTTTAAAGCTATCTTTCCCGAACACAAGTATAGATTCTGGAATTAATTTATAATGTGGCATTTTGCTCGCTCGATGGGGCCTTCTCCTAGTTATACCATAAGCAATGTAAATAGCTTTATTTTTTGCTAGTGTGGGTGTGGTGTTCAATATCTAGGCTAATGGATTCCAGTGGTCCCATTATAAAACACCATATTGATGAATTTTAAAGCTTGAAAGGCTAACTGTGTGTAGTTTACGGGACAGTTTTATACAGAAAAGCCTAGAAGAGGGGTACTTCACCCACTATTGGTATATTTTAGTTAGCAAAACACCCCTTTTTAGGGGTTGACAACCTCCTTTTTGTCCCGCAATCAATTTTCTTTACGGGACACTTTGGAATTTTGGTATATCCTGATTTGTGAACAACCTTTAAAAAGATGGATCCATGCTGATGGATCAAAACTATCCATGAAAGATTCCATAAAGATTATTTGGCAATTGGGGCAATTGTCCATCAAGTACCGATAGAAAGGACATTTTCATACTATTTGGATACACCTAGGAGTAACTTGGTGGTCGAATTCCCTAATATGTTCTTCTTTAAATGTATTTGGAAGGCCTTGAAGATCGAAAGCGCTTCAAGGCTTTTTCATTTTCACTTAATGAAAACAAGTTTTATGTCTGTCAATTGCGGTTTTCTTCGAAAAGTATCAGAAACAAGTACATTATTCGATGAAGAATGCCAAAAGCATATCCACCATAACCTTATTTTTGTTTTGTATATTGATGTTGACCATAGGCTAAATTGCAAAAAATGCTCAAAAAGTTTATTCGGCTACTACTTCTCTTGGTTCCCCTATTGGTAAGTGGACAAAATTTATTGCCCCCTATATATAACTATCGCTTGTCCGAGTACAAAGGGGCCAGCAAAAACTGGGATGTTTCCATAAATGACAATGGGGAGGTTTTTGTGGCCAACAATAAAGGACTGCTTTATTTCAACGGGGAGCAATGGACGTTGAACAAACTGCCCAATAATACGATTATCAGGTCTGTGGAATGTATCGGTGATCGCGTCTATACCGGTTCCTATGAAGAGTTTGGATATTGGACCAAGAACGAGTATGGTGAACTAAAATATACATCACTTACCCATCTGATCAAGAATCACACATTTACAAGTGAAGAATTCTGGGAAATTTTTCCATCCGAAGATGGTTCGGTTCTATTTCGCTCATTTTCTGCCGTTTACAGCTATAAGGATGGAAAAATAGATGTTGTGGATCCTCCACATGTGGTTTCCGACTTTATTGAGTACCAAGGAAAACTTATTGTGGCAGGAGGTTCTTTAGGTTTGTTTGAGGTGAAGAATGATAAACTGGAACCATTACATAACCAAGACTTATTGCTGGGGAAGACGGTAACGGATATGGTGGTCTTCAAGGATAAACTATTGGTAGGCACGAAATTGAACGGTTGCTACCTGTACGATGGTAGAACCTTGGAGCCATGGATGGATAAGATCAACAATGAACTTAAACTCCATCAGTTGAACAAGATATCGTTGTTGGGCAATAATCAGATTGGTTTTGGGTCCATTAAAAATGGCGTCTACCTTTACAACGCAACCACCCAACAATTTCAGGTTCTGAACAGGGAGTCTGGTCTGGAAAACAATACGGTATTGTCCATCTTGTTGTTCAACGATCAATTATGGCTAGGTCTGGACAATGGGATTGCGCGTATAAAGCTCCATAATCCAATAACTTATTATACGGATTACACAGGTACCCTTGGAATGGTCTATGATGTGGCTTCTTACAAGGGTAGGCTCTATTTGGGTAGCAACACAGGCGTATTCTATTTTGAAGGCAATGAGTTGAAATTTGTAAATGGATCCCAAGACCATGTGTGGGATTTGGAAGTGGTTGAAGGAGACCTGTTATGTGGTCACAATACAGGCACCTATAAAATTGGAGAAAATGGTTTTGAACAAATCAGCAATATAGCAGGAGGGTATCAACTCATTAAGGTTCCGGACCAAACCTCTATGTATGTGCAAGGCACCTATAACGGACTGGCAAAATTTGAAAAGAGGGCAAACGGAACATGGGACATCGTTAAAATAAAAGGAGAAGGGCTGGATTTTCCAGTAAAACACCTGTGTTTTGAGACGCCTAAGATATTATGGGTAGCGCATCCATATAAAGGATATTACAGGATTCATTTTGATGATGGATACGATAGGGTAAGTAAGATTCAAGAATTCAAGAATGAAAATGCCCCAAGCGAATACAATGTAGAGGTATACAACATCAAAAACCATATTGTGCTGAATAGCGAAGGGAACTGGTACAGTTACAATTCCATTGGGGATACCATTGTTCCATTTGAGGAGTTCAGGGATTTTAAGAACAAGGAACTGTTGTTTTTTGATGACAGGTATTATTGGTTTTCAGATTCCGAACAGGAAAAGTCCATAATTCGAAGTGACCTTAAGACAGATAGCCTCATCATTGCCGATAATCCTTTGAAGGAACGGTTGGCTCCAGACTCACAGAATATTATCAAAGTGAATGACAGTACAGTATATGTTACATTGAGTGACGGTTTTGCCAGGGTGAACGAAGCAAGGATCAGGGAACAGTCCATGGAACAGATACTTCCCATCCCTGATCTTATTGTTTTCAAGGACCAGAGAAATACCTATGTGATCAATGATGATGAGATACCAATTCCATACCGCCACTCCCAATCCCTAACCATCGAAGTGGCATCGCCGAAATATATGTCGCCCCACTACTATTTTGAACTGAAAGGCCCCAAGCTGTATTCTGAATATGTAGAAAGTGGCTCCATCAACTTCCAAAACCTTCCCTTTGGTAAATACACCTTTCAAGTGTATACCGTAGGAATGGACAATAGTCTGTCAGAACCGAACACCCTCCAATTTGAAGTGGCACCACCTTGGTTCCTTTCTTGGTACAGCCTATTACTTTATCTGGCTTTGGCAATTGTTGCCATTTTGTTGGTGAGGAGGTTCAATAGGAAAAAATTGGTCAGGAAACACCGGGAACTTCAAGATCAAATGGAAAAACAACAACAGGAGCGGCTGGCCAAAATGGAAAAGGAGGAATTGGCCAAGGAAGTCCGGTTAAAGCAAAATGAACTGGCTAGTACTACGTTGAACATTGCCAAAAAGAATGAGATGATCTTGGAACTCAAGAACATGTTGTTGATGAACAAGGACAAATTTTCCAATTCCCAACGATATAGGGCTTTTATCAAAAAATTGAACAACTCCATTGAGGATACCGAAGATTGGAAACGTTTCGAAGTAAACTTTAAGGAATTGCATGATGATTTCTTTGAAAGGTTGTTGAAAGCATATCCGTCCCTTACACCAAAAGATCTTCGCCTTTGTGCTTATTTAAAAATGAACTTGTCCACCAAGGAGATTGCACCACTAATGGCAATTTCGGTGCGAGGTGTGGAGATACATCGCTATCGACTTCGGAAAAAGTTGGATATGGACAGTTCCAATAACCTTTCCAATTTCCTGATTACCTTTTAACTGTAATTTTCCCACAATCAAAGGCTTGCAACGGAGCAAAAAGGAATACATCATCACTACATCACTATGTTAATTTTTTTTACATCAAGAAGGCACATACTACTGCAAATACAGTGAAATAAGGCCTTACGGGGCAACAATCTATGATGTATTTATTATGTATAGGGCAGAAGTTCCAAATACATCACCCTTTATTAATTTAGTAAAAATCTAACTCAATTTTTGCACAATTATGAAAATTAGAAGCAAACTATTGCTAATCTCGTTTTTGTTGTTTCAGGCGGTACTTTTCGCCCAAAACAATACAACGATTTCGGGAACGGTGACCGATGATCAGGGTCAACCGTTGCCCGGGGCCAACGTAGTGTTAAAAGGAACTACTACAGGAATCCAAACAGATTTTGATGGAAACTATAGTTTGGACGATGTGCCCGGAAACGGAATCTTGGTGTTCAGTTATATCGGCTACATTACCCAGGAAGTGTCCGTTAACAACAGAACTACCATTGATGTGACCTTGGCCGAAGACACCCAGGCTTTGGATGAGGTAATCGTAGTGGGGTATGGTACCCAGAAAAAGTCAGACCTTACTGGCTCCATTGTAACGGTAGATTCGGAGCAAATTGAAAAAACACCTTCTGCCAACCCGGTGCAATCCTTGCAGGGTAAGGTAGCTGGGGTCCAGATTGTTTCGCCTGGATCGCCAGGTGCGTCCCCAACGGTACGTGTACGTGGTTTGGGAACGTATTCCAACGCTACCAACCTTTTATATGTAGTGGATGGGATGTTTTATAACAACATTGACTTTTTGAACCCTAACGACATCAAGTCCATGAACGTGTTGAAAGATGCTTCATCTTCTGCTATTTATGGGGTTAGGGCCGCCAATGGGGTGATCATTATTGAGACAAAATCAGGTTCCAAGAACAGGAAACCCCAAATAGAATATAACGGTTATACCGGGGTACAACGAGCCCAAAACGTGCTGAAAATGGCCAACGCTGAACAGTTTGTGACTATGGCCGTTGAATCTGGTTCCACCGCAGACGTGCAATTTGTATTAAATGCCATGCAGCGCTACGGAAGAAGCCGCATCAATCCCAATGTGCCAGACGTCAACACAGATTGGTATGATGAGATCATCCGTGATGGATTGATCCAAAACCATAGTTTAAGTGTGACTGGGGGAACGGACAACGTTTCCTACTCATTGGGTACCAACTACTTTTCACAAGAAGGATTGTTGGATATGAAGAATGAATACGAACGATTCAACATTCGATCCAAACTGGATGTGGATGTATTGGAGAATATTAAAGTAGGTGTCAATACAGTATTCAGTAATGCCACTCAGTATACGCCTGAAAACTCAGCTTGGTTCAAAGCCTATTTTGCGGTTCCCATTCTTCCTGTCTTTGACGAGTTGAATACGGATGCCACCCCTATCCAATATGCCAATGCACAGGCATTGGGGTACAGGGGAACCCAGAACCCGTTCCCGGATATGGAATACAACGACAATCGATTGAAAATCCGTAAGCTTTTGACCAACGTTTATCTACAGACGGATTTGATCAAAGATAAATTGACCTTCAAGACAACCTATAATGTGGATTTTTCTGCCTTGGAAGAGCGTTATACCAATTTACCTTATAATATGGGATATGGGGATGAGCGCATCTCATCCATCAATAGAAAACAGAACAACTACTACAACCAAATTTGGGACAACATACTTACCTATACCGATACATTTGCGGAAGATCATGATGTTACGTTGATGGCAGGTGCATCCTATAGGGATGAAGCAGCCAACCGATTTGAGGCGACCGGTAGTGATATTGTGGGAATTGATTATGAAACATCCTGGTATTTGGATTTTGCAGACCCATTATCTTTCAATAACAATGTGGAAGAGGAAAACAAGAGAATATACGGACAGTCCTATTTTGGTAGATTGTCATATAACTACAAGGACAGATACTTGTTATATGGAACGTTCAGGGCCGATAGATCTTCCAAGTTTACCCAAGAACAATGGGGGTATTTCCCATCTGTGGGAGCAGGTTGGGTAATTTCCCAAGAACCCTTCATGGAAAGTGTGGGCTTTTTCGACTTTTTGAAATTGAGGGCTGCCTGGGGTCGTTTGGGTAATGATAATGTACCAGCCAGTGCAGGTGCCAATACCATCAGCAACACCACAGTAGATTTGGGTGACAATCCGGTAACCGGTATTACCGCCACCAGTACCTATACCGACCTTACTTGGGAAGTAGTGGAGGAATTGGATTTTGGTATCAACATGAGAGCTTTTGATAACCGACTTTCCGTAGAAGCAGATTACTATATAAGGGATACCGAGAATGCCATAATGCCGGTGTACATTCCTATTGCCAACGTAACGGTAAGCCGTAACTCTGGTGTTATCAGAAACTCCGGTATAGAATTGGCCCTAAACTGGAGCAACGATATCTCCGAAGACTTTAACTATACGGTTGGTGCCAACTTTACCACGGTCAAGAATGAAACCTTGGAAATTGAAGACCCAAAAGGATACATAGATTCTGGTTCGGCAGAGTTTCGTCAGCGTACCATAGTAGGGGAACCCTTGTACGCTTTCTATGGCTATGAAACCACTGGAGTATACCAAAACCAAGCACAGATTGATGCCGATCCTGTGGCACAAAGTGCCATTGCAGATGGTCAGGACATTGAGCCCGGGTATTTGATATACAATGATAGAAATGGTGATGGGGCCATCACCGATGAGGACAGGACCGTAATCGGTTCCTTCTTGCCAAAGTTCACCTACGGAGGTAACATCGGGATCAATTACAAGGATTTTGGTTTCTCCATGAACTTTTATGGACAGAGCGGTAATAAAATCCTCAATAGAAAAAGGGGAGAAATCATTTTTACCAACGATACCAACATGGACGCCGATTTGGCCAAAAACCGTTGGCATGGAGAAGGAACCAGTAATTCCTATCCTTCTTCTGCAGGTTTAAGAGACAGTTGGAACCAAAAATTGAGTAATTTTTGGGTAGAGGACGGGGATTTCTTCCGAATTCAGAATATTCAATTGGCCTACACCTTGCGTGGGGCAAAATTGAAAGGAAATGCCCCTGATTTCAAATTTACGCTAACCGCGGAAAGACCACTGACTTTGTTCAGTTACAACGGATTTAACCCAGAAGTATCTGATGGGGTAGACCGTCAGACCTATCCGGTACCTGCCATATACACTATTGGTGTTAATGTTAAACTGTAAAAAAATTGAAATGAAAAATAGTAAGAACCCAGTATATAAATTGCTGTTTGTCTTGGTAGCGGTGCTTTTGGCACACTCCTGTTCCGACAAATTTGAGGACATAGAAGGTCAGCTAAATGCAGATGACCTGGATTATTCTGCCACGGAGGACATGGTCCAGGCCCTGGTAGGAGCGTATAACATTTTTGCCACTAGGGGATGGGAAGAACCCTTGTTGCTTTCCGTTCGTGGTGATGATGTAAATGCAGGGGGACTTGGGGATCAGCAGCCATTTGCAGATACCGATAACTTTGTGTACGATCAAGGCTATTGGATGTACAATTCCCTATGGAACTTACACTACGGGGATATTGTAAACTTGAATACCGAAATCAGCTTGATAGAAAACTTCAGGGATTTTGCAGATGATAGTGAAAAGGCCACAGCCGACCAATACATTGCCGAAATCAAGGTGATGAGAGCTTGGTTGCATTTTAACTTGGCCAGGGTTTGGGGCGATGTGTTCATCATCCAAACCAACCAACCAGATTCAGAAATTGCAGATGGAACCACTTCCAAAAGTGGTGTCATGCAGTTTATTTCCGATCAAATGGACGAGGTAATCCCATTGTTGCCCAACATGCGACCCAATGAACGTACCGATATCCCGGGCGGGGTTACCAGGTATACGGCTTATGCGTTAAAAGCATTGGCCCATTTGGAAATGGAGGATTATCAAGGTGTGGCAGACGCTAGTGCCGCCATCATCAATTCCAATAAGTTTACGTTGTATCCAGAATATTACAGCCTGTTCAAAAAACCTGGTGAGTTGAGTGATGAAAGTTTGATGGAGCTGCAATTTTCAGATTACGGTTCCAGTACAGGGGATACATTCTACCACTTGTATGCTCCGTTTGGTCCGCAAGGTTGGACTCCTGCCAGGGCTAATGCTTCAGATGGTTGGGGATTCTATGAACCAAGCATGAAGTTTATCAAGTTCATGTTGGATAGAGGTGAGACCGAGCGATTGGAAACAAGCGTTCTTTGGACCGATAGGGGTATTGCGGAACTTCAGACCGACCCCAACTACAGCACCCTGCCCTCTTTTGTATCCAACACTACACGTGATGGGGATGTGTTCAATGACTATGCAAGGGCCTTGTTTGCCAGTGGTAAACACTACTTGCCATCAGTTCAACTAACGGATGGGCGTAACAATTATGGTGGAGGAAAAAATTTCATCGTGATTAGATATGCTGAAATTCTGTTGATGTATGCCGAAGCGTTGACACGTGGTGCAACAGGTTCCGGAATGACAGCGGACCAAGCAGTGAACATGATTAGGGTACGAGCCAATATGCCTACCATTTCAGGAGTTTCTTCAGACGACGTAATGGATGAAAAATTTGCCGAATTGGGCATGGAATGGGGTATTCGTTACTACGATATGATTCGTTTGGATAACTTCTCCGAATTGAGTTATGATGGTAGGACCTTTTCAGCGGACAAGCAATTGCTGCCTTATCCACAAGCACAACTGGATGCACTTCCAACACTTGGCGGAAGTTCGGATTAACATTAACCAAATAAACTACGAAAGATGAAATACGCAGTTAAATTTATAGGGCTCCTTTTAGGCCTCCTGATAGTTTCCTGTAATGAGGGTATCGACCCGATTACGGCGGTGGATGCAGGAGTGGATGAAACAGCCCCCCAAGTAACCATCACATACCCAACGGAAGGGGTTGAGTTGATGCCTTTTGAAGAAGAAACCTCCATAGACATCACCTTTGAGGTAACCGACGATATTGAAGTGGCAGATGTAAAAGTCCTGATGGATGGATCTCAGATTGCCAGTTTTAGCACCTTTAAGGATTACAGGATCGTATTGGAAGAGGTTACCTATGATGGATTGGGGAACGGTGATCACGTAGTTACCGTGACCGCCACCGATATAGAGGGAAAAACAACCACCCAAGAAGTGAATTTTGCCAAATTGGCACCATATACCGCCCAGTTTGATGGAGAGGTATTGTACATGCCTTTCAATGCGGATTATATGGATTTCATTAGCTTCCAAGAAGCTGGAGAAGTTGGTAATCCAGGTTTTGCAGGTGGAGGATTTTTAGGAGCCGATGCCTTTGTTGGGGCAGAAGATTCCTATTTGACCTTCCCAATGGATGATTTAAAAAGTACGGAATTCAGTGCCGCTTTCTGGTACAAGGTCAATCCGACCCCGGATAGGGCTGGTATTTTGGTTGTGGGTGACAACGCTGATGACCGTTTTCAAGGATTCCGTTTGTTCCGTGAAGGAAATGCAGATCAACAGCGCATTAAATTAAATGTGGGAACAGGTGCCGGCGAAAGCTGGAACGACGGAGGCGTAATCGATGTTACGGCCGGAGAATGGGTACATGTGGCGATCTCCATTTCCCAGACACAGAGCACGATCTATTTCAACGGTGTGGAAATGCTGTCCGCAAATTTGTCCGCACCTATCGATTGGACAGGTTGTGAAGAGTTGGTGATTGGTTCAGGTGGACCTACCTTCTCGTACTGGAACCACTTGTACGATGGCAGTGAAATGGATGAACTTCGCATTTTCAACAAAGCGTTGACCCAGAGTGATGTTCAAATCATGATCAATGCTGCCAATCCGTATGTGCCACAATATGACGGAGAGTCTTTCTACATGCCTTTTGATGGGGATTACATTGATTTGGTAGGTAGCAAAGCGGCCTCTACTGTGGGCACTCCAGGATTCACAAACGATAGCCAAGTGGGAGACCAAGCCTATATGGGCGCTTTGGATTCCTACATCAATTATCCTGCCGAAGGATTGATGACCACAGAGTTTAGTGGAACATTCTGGTACAAGGTGGATTCCGATCCGGATAGGGCAGGAATCATAACCATTGGCGATGACGAAGTGGATCGCTTCCAAGGATTCCGCTTGTTCCGTGAGGGCAGCGCAACAGAACAGCGTATCAAGTTGAACGTTGGTACCGGTGGCGGTGAAAGTTGGAACGATGGAGGCGTAATCGATGTTACTGCAGGAGAATGGGTACACGTGGCCTTTACCATTGCCAGTGATAAGAGTACCATCTACTTCAACGGTACCGAAGTATTGAGTTCCGCAATGTCGGCACCGATCGATTGGACAGGTTGTGATACCTTCACCATTGGAGCTGGTGGACCTACCTTCTCTTACTGGAACCACTTGTCGGATTACAGTGCCATTGATGACCTTCGTTTCTTCAACAAAGCCCTTTCGGCAGCAGAAGTAGCCGCTGTGGCCGGTGGATCTGTAACACCTAAAAACTTTGGGTCTACCCTGTACATGCCTTTTGATGGGGCCAACACCGAAGTGAACAATAATGTGGAACCAACTGTTGTGGGTACCCCTGGTTTTGCAGGAGAAAGTGCCGTTGGTACCGATGCCTATGCAGGCACCACGGATTCCTATTTGACCATGCCAATAGATGGATTGTTCAACAATCAATTTAGTGGAGCTTTCTGGTACAAAGTAGATGCTGATCCAGATAGGGCCGGTATTTTGACAGTGAGTCCACCAATGAACGGAAGCGACAACGATCTTTCAGCAGGTTTCAGATTGTTTAGGGAAGGAGATGCATCCTCTCAAAGAATAAAACTGCATGTAGGTAGCGATGGTGGCGATGTATGGAATGATGGTGAGGTCATCGACGTAACCGCAGGGGAATGGGTGCATATCGCATTTACTGTAACGGATACTGCAACCCAGATTTATTTCAATGGGGAGCCAGTGACCAATTCTGGGGATATGACAGGTAAGACCATTAGTTGGGCCAATTGTACCATTCTTTCCATAGGATCGGGTGCTCCCAACTTTATCGGTTGGAACCACTTGTCTGATTCTAGTTATATAGATGATCTGTATCTATTTGACAGGGCGCTTACCCAAGAAGAGATTCAGGAAGTAATGAACAATTAAGATGCTTTTCAGAAAGCATGAATTATTCGAGTTAGTTAGTTTTAGTTTTTTTATGAGGTTAATTTTAATTCCATTGGCCGTTGCATCCTTGTTGTTGGGATGCAATGGCCAAAAAACTAAGGAGGCCAAACCATCGGCCCAAGAGGTAAACGATAGTATTGCCAAACTAGATGAGGTATTGATGGATTCGGTGCAGTACCAGACCTTCAATTATTTTTGGGAAGGGGCAGAGCCCATTTCAGGATTGGCAAGGGAACGGTTTCATTCAGATAATATCTATCCAAATCACGATAAGGATATTATTACCACTGGTGGATCAGGATTTGGTCTCATGGCAATTTTGGTAGGTGTGGAGCGGAAGTTTATCACACGCGAACAAGCCTTGGAGCGCTATGAAAGAATTGTCGGTTATCTTGAAAAAGCGGATCGCTTCCATGGTGCCTGGCCCCATTGGCTATTGCCTTCCGGAAAAGTGACTCCGTTCAGTAAAAAGGATAATGGAGGTGATTTGGTGGAAACCGCTTTTTTGATCCAAGGACTTTTGACCGTCAAGGAATATTTCAAGGACGGGAACGAACAGGAACAGGCCCTTGCTCAAAGGATTCAAAAGCTATGGGAAGAAGTGGAATGGGACTGGTACACCAAAGGAGGGGAAGATGTGCTGTATTGGCATTGGAGCCCTGAATACCAGTGGGAAATGAATTTTCCCGTAGGTGGTTACAATGAAGCCTTGATCATGTATGTATTGGCAGCAGCCTCACCTACGCATCCTATAAAAAAATCGGTTTACGAAAAAGGATGGGCTTTGGATGGAGAAATAGCCAAGGATACAGTCTATTATGGTTTAGAAACCGAATTGAACCACTACGAACATGACAATGCTCCCGTTGGACCACTTTTCTGGGCACATTATTCCTATTTGGGATTGGACCCAAAAGGTTTGACGGACCAGTATGGGGATTATTGGAAACTCAATACCAACCACGCCTTGATCCACTACAAATACGCAGTGGACAATCCGAAGGGATTTGAAGGATATGGGGAAGATTGTTGGGGACTCACTTCCAGCTATTCCATGAAGGGCTACGCAGGACACAGGCCAGAAGCCGATTTAGGGGTGATTTCACCCACGGCGGCCCTATCCTCCATGCCATACACCCCAAAGGAAAGCAAACAATTTTTAAGATATATGTACACCCAACAGGATAGCTTGATTGGGCAGTTTGGACCGTATGATGCCTTTAGTTTGGAAAGTGATTGGTATCTGCCAAGATACCTGGCCATTGATCAAGGACCGATTCCCGTAATGATTGAAAACTACCGAAGTGGTTTACTTTGGAAATTGTTCATGCAGAATGGGGATATCCAAAATGGATTGAAAAAGTTGGGCTTTGAATCGCCCTATATCAAGAATGATGATTAAAAAAACAGTATACTTTTTATTTATATCAATTACACTTTTTTCCTGTGGCGGAGGTGGTGATGACTATACCTATGTGCCTACCACACCTGAACTTCCGGATAATGGCTCGGGCAATGAGGTTCCTACCATTACCGACACAGAATTATTGGACCTGACCCAGGAAACCACCTTTAAGTATTTCTGGGACTACGCAGAATCCAATTCAGGTGGAGCCAGGGAAAGATACCATCCCAACGAACCTTCCAAAGATGCCCACGTAGTCACTTCTGGAGGCACAGGTTTTGGGCTTATGGCTATTCTGGTAGGAATCGAACGTGGTTTTGTTACCCGAACCGAAGCTGTGGCCAGATTGGCCACGCTATTGGATTTTTTGGAAAATGCAGATCGTTTTCATGGAGCATGGTCGCACTGGATAAACGGAGCTACCGGTTCGGTGATTCCCTTTAGCAATTTGGACAACGGAGGTGATTTGGTGGAAACCGCCTTTCTGACCCAAGGGTTAATATGCGTTAAGGAATATTTTAAAAACGGTTCCGATGAGGAAAAGGCATTGGCCCAACAGGCAGATGATCTCTGGAAAGGAGTCGAATGGGATTGGTACACCCAAAACCAAAATGTACTGTATTGGCATTGGAGCCCAAATTATGGCTTTGATATCAATTTACAATTGAAGGGGTACAATGAGGTATTGATTACGTATGTTTTAGCGGCATCTTCCCCAGACTATAGCGTTGATAAGGAGGTATATACCAACGGATGGGCTTCCGGAGGAGGTATTAAATCCAACAACACCCAATATGGTTATCCTTTGTTGGTAAAACACAATGGCAATGAACAGTTTGGTGGCCCTTTG
>JAGQZL010000410.1 GCA_020434915.1 Allomuricauda sp.
ACACCATCCGGGATATCTTGGACATGATTGCCGTTACCGGTACTGAAGGGGTGGGATTACAAATGATCGATAATCAAGTGGCCAATTGGATAGAATAATCCGAAGCCAAAACACATGATAAAAAACGGGACCTAAAGGTCCCGTTTTTAGTTCTATTTCATTTTTAGGTAGTTTAATCCCTTCCCCCGAACACTTGAAGCGCCCAGTAGAGCAATGAGGCCAATGCTCCCAAAGCCGCCACCAAATAGGTTCTGGCCGCCCATTTCAATGCATCCTGTGCCCCAGAGTATTCTTCTTGGGTTACCATGTGTTTTTGTTTTAACCAAACCAAAGCCCTTTTACTGGCATCATACTCCACGGGCAAGGTGATAAAACTGAACAGGGTAGCAAAACCCATCAAAATTAGGCCGGCCACGGCAATATAAAAACCGATACCTCCCGCCACACCTTGGGCTGCCATCAGGGCAATACCTCCAAACACAACCCAAGTAGACATTCCTGAGGTAACACTGACCACAGGTACCAACTTGGAACGCATGGTCAGCCACTCATAGGCCTGTGCATGTTGCACGGCATGGCCACACTCGTGTGCAGCAACCGCAGCTGCAGCAGCATTTCGTTGGCTATACACCGCTTCACTCAAATTCACGGTTTTGTTCTTTGGATTGTAGTGATCTGTTAACATACCAGGGGTTGAAATTACCTGCACGTCACGAATGCCATGGTCGTCCAACATTTTCTGGGCGATTTCGGCACCGCTCATCCCGTTACGCAAATGCACCTTTGAATATTTCTTGAACTTGCTTTTTAATTGGTTGCTCACCAACCAACTGACCAGCGCAATTCCTCCAATCAATATATAATATGTCATCATAGCTTATTCTGTTTTATGTAATGATAAATATACCACATAAAAGCAAAAACCCCGCCAAGTTTTGACGGGGTCTATTAACTGACAAATTGTTAGTTACACCAATACAGGTTCTTCCAAATGGAAGGTCTCCGCTATTTCTTTGTAAACCACTTCACCTTCCACGATGTTCAATCCTTTTTTCAGGGATTTGTCACGTTTGCAGGCAGTTTGCCATCCCAAATTAGCCAGATTAAGCACATAGGGCAGTGTTACATTCGTCAAGGCAACAGTGGAAGTATAAGGCACTGCCCCTGGCATATTGGCTACACAGTAATGGACCACATCATCAATAATGAAAGTGGGGTCCTCATGGGTGGTTGGCTTGGTGGTTTCTACACATCCTCCTTGATCTACAGCCACATCTACAATGACTGTCCCAGGATGCATTTCTTTCAACATATCCTTGGTAATCAAGTTGGGTGCCTTTGCTCCTTTGAGCAAAACACCACCAATAATCAAATCATGGGTCTTTATATGTTTTCTGATATTGTATTCATTGGAAAAAGCAGTGACCACATGACTAGGCATGATATCGTTCACATAACGAAGTCGTTTCATGCTCACATCCATAATGGTTACATGGGCACCCAATCCTGCTGCCATTTTAGCAGCCTGTATCCCTACGGTTCCAGCTCCCAACACCAACACACGTCCAGGTGACACACCGGGTACACCCCCAAGAAGCACTCCTTTTCCTTTTACGGGTTTTTCCAAATATTTGGCTCCCTGTTGAATGGCCATTCTACCAGCCACTTCGGACATGGGAATCAACAAAGGCAAGGAACCATCCTCTTCCTCCACGGTTTCATAAGCAATACAAATGGCCTTGCTCTTGATCATGGCCTTGGTCAATGCCTCGCTGGAAGCAAAATGAAAGTAGGTGAATATGATCT
>JAGQZL010000411.1 GCA_020434915.1 Allomuricauda sp.
GTTTTTTATAGTTTATAAAATAATTTTGTGTTGCTGGAGTGTCCTATTTATTTCAGGTAGGAGGTGAACATCCAGTTTCTTTTCTCCAGATAGGAGAGGAAATCGGTCAAAATCTGTTCTGTGACCACATCACCGGTTTCCAAGGAAGCGTTGATGCCATCCAGCATGTTGTTGTGCAGGATTTCGTAGTCTTTTAGTACTTCACGTACCATTTCCAATGCAGACAATTCTTTGTCAGGTTCCTTAATGTGGGACATCTCCATGATTTTTTCCAAGGTGAAGTTCGGCTTTACACCAAAAGCCCTAATACGTTCCGCTACTACATCGATGTTCTTTTTGGTCACGTTGTATTCATTTTCAAATTCCTCGTGCAGTTCAAAGAATTCAGGACCTTCCACATTCCAGTGAAAGTTGCGGAGCTTGTTATAGAATACTTGGTAATTGGCCAAAAGAGTGTTCAGGGTGACCACAATCTCAGCGGTTTCCAAATAGGTAAATCCCAATTTTTTGAATGTTTTGTTTTTTGCTTTTACGGTTTCCATTTTTTAATTTTTTTAATTCGACTTAATTGAATGACAGGCGAACACATGGAAATAAAATTCCAGGAACGTTTCTGTTGTTTTTTAATGAAATTCTGGAACTGGTGATGCAGTCCCAAATAGGATGTAAGGGTCAAAGTTTTGACCTAGAACACAAATGTCTTGAAGTCGTTTATTGTGTAATCCATACTATTAATATACACTTATATATCAGAAAATCAAGTATTTAACATGATTTAACATTTAAGTGTCGGTAGGGTGTGGTAAGAGAACTTATTGATTATCGGCACTTAAAACAATGAAGCCTTTGCTCAGTGATAAATAGATGTCGGAAGAGATATCCGTTACATATTCCTTTTCTCCGTTGAACACTTTTTGGGGTTCTCCATTTTGGATGTCCTGTTCCTGGATGTAGATGGTATCCAACTTGTCATACATTCTTTTTCCAAGGCTGAACCGTTTTACTACGGTGTATTTATTGATGCTTCTAATGGCCATTAAGTTGATGGTTTGGTATTGCGTTAGACACAATAATATTGGAGAGGTCACAAGCAATTTTAAATTGAATATAATCATTTACATTCGTTTACAAACGAAAGTAATCAATTTCAAACCGAATTGGATTTTGTGCTCAATCTATGTTTGCCTCGTCGAACGGTGAAAGTTCGATAGTATGAACTGTTTAACGCTTAAATCTTATAGTATGAATTCACTGAAAAACAAAGTACAGTTGATTGGACACTTGGGTAACGACCCAGAAATGGTAACACTTGAAAATGGAAGCAAACTGGCCAAATTCTCCTTGGCTACGAATGAGACCTACAAAAACGCGGAAGGTGAAAAAGTAACCGACACACAATGGCATAATATTGTGGCATGGGGAAAAATTGCTGAAATAGCCGAAAATTATCTTTCCAAAGGAAAAGAGATCATGGTAGAGGGAAAACTCATGTCCCGTTCCTATGATACCAAAGAAGGGGAGAAGCGCTACATCACAGAGGTTAAATGCAATGAATTGTTGATGCTGGGAAAATAACATAGCCCTAAATATTGGAAGGAAAAGGGGCATCATGCCCCTTTTTTGGTTTTAGGGTAAATCCATTTTCGATTGTTATAAAACCAAACAGCCGTTTCCTTCGTAAATAAAACAAGGGAACAATCTAAAGATTTGCCGTATGAAGAACGCTGGAATAATGATATTGCTGTTTGCCTTTACAATGGTAGCATCCGCCACAGCACAAGAGGGAA
>JAGQZL010000412.1 GCA_020434915.1 Allomuricauda sp.
ACCCTGGAAAGCGTTATTATGGTGGTTGCGAAGTAGTGGACCAAGTGGAGCAACTGGCCATTGACCGTGCCAAGGAATTGTTCGGGGCAGAATATGCAAATGTACAGCCACACTCCGGTTCCCAGGCCAACGCTTCCGTGTACCACGCTTGTCTGAACCCCGGTGACACTATTTTAGGTTTCGATCTTTCGCATGGGGGACACCTGACCCATGGATCGCCAGTGAACTTTTCGGGAAAATTGTACAATCCTGTTTTTTATGGGGTAGATGAGGAGACCGGAATGTTGAACTATGACAAGATCCAGGAAATTGCCGATAAGGAAAAACCGAAATTGATCATAGCGGGAGCATCTGCCTATTCTCGGGATATGGATTTTAAACGTTTCCGTGAGATTGCGGATAGTGTTGGTGCCATTTTGGTGGCGGATATCTCGCACCCTGCAGGTTTGATCGCCAAAGGCATTTTGAACGATCCCATCCCACATTGCCATATTGTGACCACCACTACCCACAAAACGTTGCGTGGACCTCGTGGAGGTTTGATCTTGATGGGGGAGAATTTTGATAATCCCTTTGGGATTACATTGAAGAATGGCAATCTTAGGAAAATGTCTGCCCTGTTGGATCTGGCCGTCTTCCCAGGAAACCAAGGCGGACCTTTGGAGCATATCATCGCGGCTAAGGCTGTGGCTTTTGGGGAAGCATTGTCTGATGACTTCCTACACTACATGATCCAAGTGAAGAAAAATGCCGAGGCCATGGCAAAAGCTTTTTTGGCGAAAGATTACAAAGTGATATCCGGAGGTACCGACAACCATATGATGCTGATCGACCTTAGGAACAAGAACATTACAGGAAAGGATGCCGAAAAGGCGTTGGAACTTGCGGCCATTACAGCCAATAAGAACATGGTTCCTTTTGATGACCAATCCCCGTTCATTACTTCTGGAATCCGTTTTGGAACACCGGCCATTACTACGCGAGGGTTGAAGGAAGCGGACATGGAAACCATCGTTGGATTTATAGATGAGGTAATCCTTAACCCGGAAAACGAAAAGAAAATAGCCCAGATAAAACAAAAGGTCAACGATTTAATGAAATCGCGACCTTTGTTCAGTGCTTAGTATTTATAGCGCTTACACCTTACTCAAAGAGGAATAGGTCTTCCTCTTCCAATTTCTTTTTGTGGAGGTTGTAGATCATGGCTTGGTGGCGTAGCTCTTTGTCAAAATAAAGCCCCCAATAATCAAAATAACTATTCTTATTGTTATTGGATTCGCTGGTATTCAAGGTGTTGTCTTCAAAAACAGGAACAAAAACTTCATAGGGCATTTCTGTAAGCCCTTTGGTAAAGTAGACAAAGTGCCTTCCTATTTCGGATATGATGTTCCCTATTTGTTCCGAAATACTGTTTTTGTACAGCCTTGAGATAATGATGGAAGTTTCCTGTAAATGAAAGGACATTTCCGATATATCCACCGCATGGCTGTTCTGGTCATTAAGTTTTTTAAGTGCATGCGTTATGGAACTGGACATGCTTACCTTACTTTCTTCCATAAACGTGAATCCACCCCAATCCCCATTGTTGAAATGTCTGAGATAATCCATCAACCCGAAGTTAAGGTATAGATCAATGATCAGGTCGGCTCTGTTTTCGGCCCTGTTATATTTGCATTGGACCTTGGCATTGGCATAAAAATCCTTTTCGAGGGTTTTGAGGAAATCGTCCAATCCATTAGCGGCCTCAAAAATTTTTGCGCCACTATGTTGATA
>JAGQZL010000413.1 GCA_020434915.1 Allomuricauda sp.
TTCTTCTCCACTTCGGCCTTCAACATATCAATGGTGACTGCATCGGGAACCAAATCACCTTTATCTATAAAAGACTTGGCCAATTTGCCCAAATCTGTTCCATTCTTGATGTTGTATCGGAACACATCACCGGTAGAAATGTGTTTCAAATTGTACTTTTCCTTTAAAAACCCTGCTTGGGTTCCTTTTCCAGCACCTGGCTTGCCAAATAGCACTAGGTTGATCATATCTGCTTGATTTAATTGGTAAACTTCCCTTAGATTTCTTCCCAGTTCGTTGTAATCCAGACCATAACCCACAATAAAATTATCAGGAATGTCCAACCCAAAATAGTCAATGGGATATTCCCCATTGTAGACCTCGGATTTATAAAACAAAGTGGCAATCTTGAACTCTTTCACATTGGTATTGGAGAAAAGGTGTACCAACTGCTTTAAGGTGCGTCCGGTATCCACCACATCTTCCAAAATGATCACGCTTTTTCCCTCCAGTTCCTCCGGCACGTCCAATAATGTTTCCACAATACCGGTTGAGGTCAAACCCTGATAGGAACTCAACCTTACAAAAGAAACCTCACAAGGATGTTGGTAGGCCTTTAAAAAGTCGGAGACAAACATAAAGGCCCCATTGAGCACTCCCACAAAAATGGGGGTCTCGTCCTTATAGTCCGCAGCTATTTCCTTGGCCATTTTATCTATGGCGGCAAGAATCTGTTCTTCCTTTAAGTAGGGTTTAAAAACCTTGTCGTGAAGCTTGATCACTGTTCTCTAGTTATGGTCAGGGTGGCAAAGATAGCACTTTTAGAGGTGGTAAACCTATTGATCCTTCCTAGCTTCATGGATTTCATGTATTTTTGTCATCATTCCAATTCGCTGATCAATGCAATTTTTTTCATCCAACTTTAAATTGGGAATTCTAGGAGGTGGCCAACTGGGCAAAATGATGCTCTACGAGACCCGAAAATGGGATATTTTCACCAAAGTGATGGATGCTTCGCCCGAAGCGCCTTGCAAAATTGCCTGTAACGAATTTGTACAGGGAAGTTTAATGGATTTTGATGCCGTGTACAACTTTGGGAAAGATGTGGACGTACTGACCATCGAAATAGAGAATGTAAATCTGGACGCCCTTGAAAAGTTGGAGCATGAAGGCATCAAAGTATATCCCCCGACCAAGGAGCTCCGCATCATCCAGAACAAGGCTACCCAAAAACTTTTTTACACAGACCATGGCATTCCTACGGCACCTTTTACCCGTTTTGCCTATACTTCGGAAATTGAGGACAGTGTCCACAATGGTGGATTGCAATTGCCTTTTGTATGGAAAAGTGCCCAATTCGGGTATGATGGCCAAGGTGTGAAAGTGGTCAGGAAGTTGGAAGATTTGGAAGGCCTTCCGAATGTGGAGTGCATTGCCGAAAGAATGATCGACTTTAAAAATGAGTTGGCCGTGATTGTGGCAAGGAACACCAAAGGTGAAATGCTGACCTACCCTGTGGTGGAGATGGAATTTCATCCCGAGGCCAATCAGGTTGAGTACGTTATTTGCCCTGCCCGTATTGAGGATGCTGTGGCTAAAAAGGCACAACAAGTGGCCCTGAAGGTGGCAGAAGAGTTGAAGCCTATAGGATTGTTGGCCGTGGAAATGTTCCAGACCAAAGATGATCAGATCATGGTGAACGAAGTGGCCCCAAGGCCACATAACAGCGGACACTATAGCATTGAAGCCAGTTATACCAACCAATT
>JAGQZL010000414.1 GCA_020434915.1 Allomuricauda sp.
CGAGATGGCAAAGGCCACCGTTCCCAATATATCTATGGTTTGATAGAGCATCCCTACATTTTTTGGGTGTAGTAATTGTAATCCTTCAGGACAACATCCACAAAGTCGATCGGGTTCAAGTTGGTCTGGATACCCGTAACTTCTTTAATACGTTTGTCCAAGGACAGAATAATATTGTGATCTCCTTTTATTTTAGACTTATCGTAAAGTTCCTTAATGGTTTGGATTTCACTGTCCTTAAAAACCGTTACCTGTGGAAACTGGGGCTTGTAATCCAATGGGAGTTCCCTCAAAAGTGTATCACTCAATGCTATTCTTTTCTTTTCGCTGATCACGGTAGTGCCTGCGGCAATATCCCCGATTCGTTGGCCTTTACCACGTATCAGAATGGTTAAGACGGCCCCACCACCCGAGGTAAGGGTCACATCAATGATACGCAATACCCATCGGATAAAATAATTGGCAAATGTAGGTTTTGAACCATCCAGCATCACAACTCGAAGCGACATGATCCCCTTGCCTATGGTCTTGCCGTTGGTAAGGGTTTCCAATAGGACGTAGTATAAAAATGGCGGTATTCCCAATATCAAATAAAATGCCCATTGATCTGCAGGATCAATATTCAAGGACACCAATAACACCAACATTAGGATGATATAGACCACAATGATAAAGCTGTCTATGATGTAGGCCAACATACGTTCTCCCAAATTTGAGGTGTTTTGGTCGATCGTTATATTTTGGGCCGTTTCTATTTGAAATTGTTCCATATTTTAGTTTCTTTACTACTAAACCATCAGATTTAATGCGCGAGGCCGCTTTTGTAAAGCAAAATAAGGACAAATGGGCAGCTTTTGAAAATGTCTTGAACAATAAAAGCCGGCTTCATCCCGATGAACTCTCCGATCTTTATATTGAGATTACCGATCATCTCAGTTATGCCAAAACGTTTTATCCGAACAGCAATACCCAATATTATCTCAATTCCCTTGCCTCACAGGCACATCAAAAAATCTATAAGACCAAACGTGAATCCAAAAACCGTATTGTGAGCTTTTGGAAAAGCGAATTTCCTTCCATGTTCCACCAACACCATAGGGAGCTGTTGATTTCGTTCCTGGTCTTTACTTTTTTTGCCGTCGTCGGTGCCTTTTCCTCTGCCAATGAGGGTGATTTTGTCCGTTCCATTTTAGGAAACGGCTATGTGAACATGACCTTGGAGAACATTGAAAAAGGCGACCCCATGGCAGTCTACAAACAACAAGGTGAGTTCAACATGTTCCTAGGCATTACCATTAACAACATAAAGGTGGCCATTTACGCTTTTGCCTATGGGATATTTTTGGGTATTGGCACTTTGATGGTCCTTTTACAAAATGGTATCATGTTGGGCAGCTTCCAGTATTTCTTTTATGAAAAAGGATTGCTTTGGGAATCGGCACGTACTATTTGGATACATGGCACCATTGAGATCTCTGTTATCATCATTGCAGGTTGTGCAGGGTTGGTCTTGGCCAACGGCATTCTTTTTCCCGGGACCTATACGCGTTTGGAATCTTTCAAGAGAGGGGTCAAAAACGGATTAAAGATCATGATCAGTACCGTTCCTTTTTTTATAGTGGCCGGTTTTTTGGAAGGCTTTGTGACGCGCCATACCGAAATGCCCGATTGGTTGGCCATTATCATCATTTTGGGGTCCCTGTACCTCATTATTTTTTACTAT
>JAGQZL010000415.1 GCA_020434915.1 Allomuricauda sp.
GGGGTTTGTTACATGTTCAAAGTAGAAGTGTTGGTCATTTCGAACGAATGTGAGAAATCCATTTGGATTTGGGATTTTTCCTCGCTCATTCTTCGCTCTGTCTAAATGACAAATAATTTATCCCTATGTTATTCTCAACGGAGTGAAGCATCTCAAACTGTACTTTCAAATAGATTCCTCAGTCGCTACGCTTCTTCAGAATGACAAAAAAAGAAGTCTTGGCTCTTGGCCCTCTCTTCTTGTTTCCAGATTGGTTACTCCATTATCTGATCAAACCATTGGTAGAGCTCCCCTTTGGTGATTGCCGCACCTTGTTTGATGAGCTCAAACTTATCAGCGTTCTTGTCCTCTCCATAGGCTTTGGATGCCGTGAGATATTCCACAAAATCAGATTGGAAATTACGCTTGAACCAATCAAAACCTACCTTGGTCCTAAGGTCGATTTCCGGGTTCATTACTTTTACGGAAAAAAGTTTCATCTCCTTATCGGTCAAATGAAACAGGTGCATGTGTCGTTCCGAAATGTTCTCCAAATACTCCACTTTGGACAATACGCCTTCCCATATCAAATCACTGAACACATCGATTTCTTCTTCCGCCACTTTCGGTTTTTCCTCCTTGATGGTCTTCCACTCCTCTGCCGTGATGGACTGCGTGGCCAAAAAATTGATGAATTCAGGATGCAATTCCTCTAATTGTTCTTTTGAAAGTCTTTTGTATTTCATGGTGTAAAAATAAAAAAGAGAGCTATGCACGCATAGCCCTCCTTAAATCCAAATACTTATAAAGTATCTTATTTTGCTTCCGCAACAACCTCAAAAGGGAATTCAACAACAACTTCCCTGTGTAGTCTGATGGTTGCTTCGTATGGTCCAACGCGTTTTACAGCTCCACCCTTGATATTGATGAATTTACGCTCAATTTGGTGTCCTTCCTTGTCCAAAGCCTCTGCCAAATCAATATTGGTCACAGATCCGAACAATTTATCACCCGCACCAGCCTTTGCAGCGATACGGATTTCCAATTGTTTTAGGGCTTCGGCAATCTTGGTGGCCTCATCAACGATTTTCTTCTCCTTGTGGGCTCTTTGCTTAAGGTTCTCGGCCAAAACTTTTTTGGCAGATGGCGTAGCCAATGTGGCCAAACCTTGTGGGATAAGGAAGTTTCTGCCGTAACCGTTCTTTACGGTAACGATATCATCCTTAAATCCCAAATCCTGTACATCTTCTCTTAGAATAAGTTCCATTCTTCGGTATTTTTTATTTCAACATATCGCCAACATACGGCATTAACGCTAGGTGACGTGCACGCTTGACAGCCTGGGCCACTTTTCTTTGATATTTCAAGGAAGTACCGGTAAGTCTGCGAGGAAGTAATTTTCCTTGCTCGTTTACCAATTTCATCAAGAAATCAGGATCTTTGTAATCAATATACTTGATGCCTGATTTTTTGAACCTACAATACTTCTTCTGCTTGTTGGTCTCAATATTAAGAGGGGTCAAATATCTGATCTCCCCGTCTTTTTTTGCTTTTGCTTGTTGTTCGATAGATGCCATAACCCTATGCGTTTGCTTTTAATTTGGTTCTTCTCTTTTCTGCCCAAGCAATTGCGTGCTTGTCCAACCTAACGGTCAAAAAACGCATGATGCGCTCGTCTCTCCTAAATTCCAACTCGTAA
>JAGQZL010000416.1 GCA_020434915.1 Allomuricauda sp.
AGGATCTCATGCTTGAAAAAAACTAGGAAAGCGAATCTTTAAGATAGTTTTTGCAGTACCATTTTTGGAAACAAAAATAGGCCCATACCATAAAGGTATTGTCTTTACCATTTAAGTGATCGTTCACCAATTTCTGGATGGAAGTGGTGTTGAAAATCTGTTGTGCTTCCAAAAAGGCAGGCTCAACATATTTTTCAAGTTCCTTTTTCAGGGAAGATCGCAACCAATCCCCAATGGGAACCCCAAATCCAGATTTTGATTTGTCAAGGAAACCTTCTGGAAAATCCTCTTTGAACGCTTCTTTTAGAATGTACTTTTTATTCCATCCCTTCATCAGGAAATCTTCTGGTAAACTATTGGCATAGTCCCATAATTTTTTATTTAGGAAAGGAGCCCGACATTCCAAGGAAGTAAGCATACTGGTACGGTCTACCTTTACGAGCATATCACCCTCCAGACTTATGTTTCTGTCAATTTCTCGATAGTCCGTAAGTGAATTGGGAGCGGTTATTCCCGTGGTAGATCTATAATAAGAAAATGGATCTGGATCCATAAACTGTGGCAATAAGTAATTCTGTAAACTATCATCCGCAAAACCAAGGGATATGATATCCCAATAATATTGATTTGAATAGTCTATAGAGTTCAACATCTTGTTGATTTTGAACCTCATACCTCTCTTATCGCTCTTGGAGTATAGGCCAGGCTGAAGTACTTTTCGGGTCATTTTGTGCAATGGTTCTGGTACTAATCCGGTGTATCGCTCGTTGATCTTACCAATATAATATTTGTTATAACCGCCAAAAACCTCGTCTCCCCCATCACCTGTTAAGGCTACTTTGACATGTTTACTAGTCTGGTGGGCCACCAAATAGCTGGGCAATGACGAAGAATCTGAAAAGGGTTCATCAAAATTATCCAATATTTCACTGACATTGGTCTTTAGGTCATCTTCATTGAGTACAAATTCATGATGGTTGCTGTTGATCAAGTTGGCCACCGTTTGGGATTTGTCCCTCTCATCAAAAGCCTTTTTCTCGAACCCGATGGAAAAAGTGTTGATTTTTTGGGTGGATATTTTTGAAAGGCACAGCGAAACAATGGATGAATCCACACCACCTGATAGAAAGGTGCCGATGGGAACATCTGACACGGACCTACTATCCACACTTTCCGCTACCAGGTCCCTTACCTTTGCTTTTGCAGTATCAAAGGAAACATCAACTTTTTCAACATTTTGTATTTCCCTAATGGGCTCTGTGGACAAGGAGGCATTCTCTAAATCATAAACAAGCAAATGGTTGGGCCTCAATTTATGGATTCCCTCATAGATACAAAACGGTGCGGGAATATAAGTGAGTCTAAAAAATAAGTTTAACCCCAATTTATTGATAGGTGGAACCGTCGGAATGATCTTAAGAATGGATTTAAGCTCGGAAGCCCAAAGAAATTGGTTGTTATGCTGTGTGAAATAGAGTGGTTTTTCACCAAAAAAATCCCGCCCAATAAAAACTTTCTTTTTGATGCGATCATAAATACTGAATGCAAACATTCCATCCAACTTTTTAAAACCATCCACCCCTTCGTGCAGGTAAAGTTTAAGAATGACTTCGGTGTCACTTTTAGTGTTGAAAGCGACATTCCTGGAAACCAAATCGGCCCTCAGGGTTTTATAATT
>JAGQZL010000417.1 GCA_020434915.1 Allomuricauda sp.
AAAATAAATTCAAAAACCTCTTCGTTGCCTTGATTCAAATTGATGGTTTTCATTTGAACATCGCCTTCAAAATCTCTTTCAAGCACGAACAAAAGTTCCTTTACCTCATTGTTGGTCGCTACCACATGAATCTCCTTCACAAATTCCAATTCTTCCATGCCTTGTTTTATGTCCAGAAGTGGAGAGGTTTTTATCAAGATATGGTTGGTCTTTTCGAAAATGGATGGCAAATGTTCTGGAAGGTTGGGGAGACAATCTTGAAGTAAAAAAACCTTTCCTTTTTTGTCGTTTCTTCTTGAAGGGTCCACATAAACCCAATCGAATTTTAAAGAAGAGTTTTTTAAAAACTCTATGCCATCACCAGCATGGCATTCGATATTTTGGACACCCAATATCTTAAAATTATGGGCAGCAATTTCACTGAGTTCCGGGCCCAGTTCACAATGAAAAACCGACTCCATTTTCTTGGAAAAAAAATAGCTGTCCACACCGAAGCCTCCGGTGAGGTCCAACAGATTTTTTCCGTGCACCAAATTGGCTTTGTATTTAGCCGTGGACTCTGAGCTTGTTTGCTCAATATTGAGTTTGTTGGGGTAATAAATTTGAGGGGAGTGGTACCAAGTAGGTAACTTGTCCTTGCACTTTTTTTTGGCTTCCAGTTGCTCAGCCAATTCTTTTTGGGAAACACCTTCAAATAATGGTTTGTGGAATAAAACTGACACGATGTCAGTATTTATATTTTTAAATATAAAATCCTGTACACCAGTATTTAAAATCAATTTATTCAAACTGATGCTATAAGTTTTTGGTCAATTTTTTAACCACGGAATATTCGGCCAAAAATTCTTTCAAAATCACCTTTATCGCGGTGTATCCTGGTACGGCGACTACCATTCCGACAACCCCAAAAAGTAGTCCGGCAATGATGATGACCAAGAAAATTTCCAGTGGGTGGGATTTAACGCTGGTGGAAAAGATAAAGGGCTGCGAGAAGAAATTATCCACCAACTGACCAATGATCAAACCGATAAAAACATAGAGTGCTTTTGGCAAGATCACGGTACTGAAATCGGCTCCTAAAAAACTGGTCATGGTGAGGGTAATCATGATCACTCCTCCAATAATCGGACCCACATATGGGATGATGTTGAAGAGGGCACAAAGGAAGGCAATCACGATGGCATTTTCCACACCCACGATCAACAGTGCTATGGTATAAATTACGAACAGGATGAACAATTGTAAAAGGATGCCGGCGAAATATCTCGAGAGCAGTCCATTGATCTTGTCAATGGATTTTACCATGTTGCTCTCCTTGTTGTCCGGCACAAATGTCAACAACCCGTTCTGGAACAATTTGCTGTCCTTTAAAAAGAAAAAGGAAATGAAAAGCACTGAAAAAAGACCAATGCTAAAGGTGCTCAATGCATTGACAAACGAGTTGAGGAAATTGGGAATAAAACCCAAATCCAATCCCTTGAGTACACTTTCCTCGATATGGGATTCCTCAATGAGTTCGTTCACGTTACCCGTGGTTGCTCCAAAATATTCCAAGGTTTGGAGATAAAGTGTGTTGAGGTTGCTTTTCAGGTCTTCGATATCCAAGAGGGACAGATTTTTGCTCTGCTCCGTAATCAATGGAATAAAAAGAGAAAGGATACACAAGA